>NZ_JBIUXX010000046.1:34904-50106 GCF_044744235.1 Pseudomonas sp. NPDC087346 | reverse complement strand
AAAATGGCGAAGGACAGAGAGCCGAGCAGGTAGGCGAGAGTCGCCAGTAACCAAAACATGCTAACTATTCCGGGCGAGGACGCCCTGATTCTAACGGCGCATTGCGCCCTTGTCGTGCAGTGGAGAGAAGTGCGTGGACAGAGTGTTTATCGAGGGCCTAGAAGTCGACACCGTGATTGGTGCCTACGACTGGGAGCGCGGCATCCGACAGTGTCTGCGCCTTGATCTGAGCTTCGCCTGGGACAACCGTCCCGCTGCGGCCGGCGACGATCTGACCCTGGCGCTCGACTACGCCAGTGTTTCCACGCGAATCCAGGCCTTCGCCGAGCAGGCTCAGTTCCAACTGGTCGAGACCTTTGCCGAGCGTCTGGTCGAAGTGCTGATGAGCGAATTCAGGATCACCTGGATTCGTTTGAAGCTGACCAAACCAGGTGCCGTCCCGGCTGCCAAGGGTGGCGTGGGTGTGGAGATCGAGCGCGGATGTCGCTGACTCAGGTTTACCTCGGGCTCGGTAGCAATATCGAGCGCGAAACCCATTTGCGTGCCGGGCTGGATGCGCTGGACGCGTTTCTGGTGGATATCCACTGTTCGGCGGTGTTCGAGAGTCAGCCGGTGGGGATCAAGAGCGGGCCGTTCTTCAATTTCGTGGTGTCGGCGTATACCGATCTGCCGTTGATGGAGCTGGATCGCCGCCTGAAATTCATCGAGGCGGACAACGGTCGTTATGCACCGGATCGCAAGGGTTTGCCGCTGGATATCGACGTGTTGTTGTTCGGTGATCTGGTAGGTAACTTTGACGGTTTGATCCTGCCTCGGGCAGAAATTCTGAAAAATGCTTTTGTATTGTGGCCGCTGTCGCTGATTGCGCCGGATCGTGTGCATCCAGGTGTAGGCAAAAGCTTCGCCGCTATGTGGGCTGAAGCGCAGATTGATCAGGTGTTGGCGCCGGTTGCGTTCGAGTGGAGGGGCGAACAGCTCACGCCTTTGGATCTGCTTTGATCTGACGGACGCTTTCGCGAGCAGGCTCGCTCCCACAGGAGACCCGGTCCAATGTGGGAGCGAGCCTGCTCGCGAAGTTCTTCACGCTGACGCCTTTTCTCTATAAGCCTTCAACGCCTTGAGCCGCTCGCGCTTGAGCGCTTCGCCCAGTTCCGGGCCCTTGAAACCCTGCTCCAGCAAAGGCTGCACCGCCACGCCTCGCGCCACTTTGGCCGCGCCGCGCAGGTAATCCGCTTGTGGATAACTGCGCTGCTCCAGTCCCTTGCGCCCCCGGGCATCCATCTCGCAGGCGACGATGAACTCTTCAAAGCGCTGCGGCCGACGATACACGTCAAAACTCTGTAGCAACTCCAGCAAAGTCGAAGCCTTCAACTCCAGGGCGCGGTGCCCGTGGGTGTGATATTGGCCGACCAGCAGCGCCAGTTCCTGGCAATCTTTCGGCGCCTTGAAGCGTTCGTTGACCGCTTTGATCAACTTCAAACCCTTGTGCTCGTGGGCGATGTGCCGTGGCCACTCGTCTTCAGGCGTTAGGCCTTTGCCGAGGTCGTGCAGCAGGCAGGCCCAGCGCACGGTCAGCGGTTGCTTGTGGATGGCTGACTGCTCGAGCACGCTCAGAGTGTGGATGCCAGTGTCGATTTCCGGGTGATGCGCCTCGGGTTGCGGGACGCCGAACAGCGCGTCGACCTCCGGCATCAGTACCTTCAGCGCGCCGCAGTCGCGCAGCACCTGGATAAACACCTGTGGTTGATCTTCCATCAGCGCCCGGGAGATTTCTTTCCAGCTGCGCTCGGCGGTCAGGGCTTCAAGTTCGCCGGATTCACTGAGCTGACGCATCAGTTCCAGAGTCTCGGGGGCGACGGTAAAGCCCAGGCCGGCGTAGCGGGCAGCGAAGCGCGCAACCCGCAGTACACGGAGAGGATCTTCGGCGAACGCCGGGGAAACGTGGCGTAAAATTCGCGCTTCAAGATCGCGCTGGCCGTGATAGGGGTCGGTCAATTGTTGCTGATTGTCCTCGGCCATGGCGTTGATAGTCAGGTCGCGACGGATCAAATCTTCTTCAAGTGTGACGTCAGGGCTGGCGTGAAAAGTGAAGCCGCCATAACCGCGACCACTCTTGCGCTCGGTGCGGGCGAGGGCGTATTCCTCGCCGCTTTTCGGGTGCAGGAATACCGGAAAATCGGCTCCCACTGGACGATAGCCCTTGGCGAGCATTTCTTCGGCAGTAGCGCCAACCACCACCCAATCGATATCGGTGACCGTTTTACCCAGCAAGCGATCACGTACCGCTCCGCCGACCTTATAAATCTGCATAAAAAACCTCCGTTAGCCCGACAGAATAACCCTTGCGTCGGACTTTCGGAGGCCAGAACCGATTCAAAGATGAATGACGGCCAGATCGAGTCGGCCGTAATCACCTTCGCTATGTTCGCCGCGTGGCGGAACGTGATGGGTTTTCATGATCTGGTCGCCTTGCAGGGTTTCCAGATGAATGTCGAAGCCCCACAACCGATGCAGGTGTTTGAGCACTTCGTCGGTTGAGTCGCCAAGCGGTTTACGGTCATGTTGCTGATGACGCAAGGTCAGTGAGCGGTCGCCGCGCCGGTCGATGCTGTAGATCTGCACGTTCGGTTCACGATTGCCGAGGTTGTACTGCGCTGCCAGGGTTTCGCGGATGATCCGGTAGCCAGTCTCGTCATGAATTGCAGGTACCAGCAAATCGTCTTTCTGGTCGTCATCGAGAATGCTGAACAGCTTCAGATCGCGGATGACCTGCGGTGACAGGTACTGCAGGATGAAGCTCTCATCCTTGAAGCTGCTCATCGCAAACTTGATGCTCGACAGCCAGTCGGTACCGGCGATTTCCGGAAACCAGCGGTAATCTTCCTCGGTAGGTTTCTCGCACATGCGCCGAATGTCGCGGTACATGGCAAAGCCCAATGCATAGGGGTTGATGCCACTGTAGTAGGGGCTGTCGAAGCCTGGCTGAAATACCACACTGGTGTGGGAGGTCAGGAACTCCATCATGAAGCCTTCTGTGACCAGCCCTTCGTCGTACAGATCATTCATCAAGGTGTAATGCCAGAACGTCGCCCAGCCTTCGTTCATCACCTGTGTCTGGCGTTGCGGGTAGAAATACTGGGCGATCTTGCGCACGATCCGCACGATTTCCCGCTGCCATGGCTCCAGCAGCGGCGCGTGCTTCTCGATGAAATACAGAATGTTTTCCTGTGGCTCGGCCGGGAAGCGCGCGTTGTCCTTGTCACTGTACTTGTCAGCGCCTTTGGGAATGGTGCGCCAGAGGTCGTTGATCTGCTTTTGCATGTGCTCTTCGCGATCCTTTTGCCGCCGACGTTCTTCTTCGGCGGAAATCGGATACGGGCGCTTGTAGCGGTCCACGCCGTAGTTCATCAGCGCATGACAGGAGTCGAGCAGATCTTCCACTGCGTCGATGCCGTGGCGCTCTTCGCATTGCATGATGTACTGCTTGGCAAACACCAGGTAATCGATGATCGAACTGGCGTCGGTCCAGGTTCGGAACAGGTAATTACCCTTGAAGAAGCTGTTGTGGCCATAGCAAGCATGCGCCACCACCAATGCCTGCATGCAGATGGTGTTTTCTTCCATCAGATAGGCGATGCACGGGTCCGAGTTGATCACGATCTCGTAGGCCAGCCCCATCTGGCCGCGACTGTAGGATTTCTCGGTGCTGAGGAAGTGTTTGCCGTAGGACCAATGGTGATAGCCCAAAGGCATGCCGACCGAGGCGTAGGCGTCCATCATTTGCTCGGCGGTGATCACTTCGATCTGGTTGGGATAGGTGTCCAGCGCATAACCGGCCGCGATACGGGCGATTTCACGGTCGTAGGTCTGGATCAGCTCGAACGTCCATTCGGAGCCGGTGGAAATGGGTTGGCGCTTTTGCTCTTTGGCGGTCATGTCACTAACCTGCGCTGGAAGAGTTCACGGAAGACCGGATAGATATCCCCGGCCGAGACCAGTTGCTGCTGGGCAAACGTGTCGGAAAAGGCTTCAGCAATGCGCTCGTATTCGTACCACAGGGCCTGGTGTTCGCGCGGTGTGATCTCTACGTAAGTGTAGTACTGCACAAACGGCATGATCTGGTTGATCAGAATGTCGCGGCAGATCGGCGAATCATCATTCCAGTTGTCGCCATCGGAGGCCTGAGCGGCATAAATGTTCCACTCGTTGCTCGGATAACGCTCGGCCATGATCTCCTGCATCAGTTTCAGTGCACTGGAAACAATGGTGCCGCCGGTTTCTCGCGAGTAGAAAAACTCTTCTTCGTCGACTTCCCGGGCGCTGGTGTGGTGCCGGATGAATACCACATCAATCTTGTCGTAATTGCGCTTGAGGAACAGATACAACAGGATGAAAAAGCGCTTGGCGATGTCCTTGGTCGCTTGGGTCATGGAGCCGGAAACGTCCATCAGGCAAAACATCACTGCCTTCGAGCTGGGGTTGGGCTGCTTGATCAACAAGTTGTATTTAAGGTCGAAAGTGTCGAGAAACGGTACACGGTGAATACGCGCACTGAGTTTTTCGATTTCCGCTTCGATTTCCTGAATATCGCCGAAGTTATCCGGTTCTTCGCGCTTTAAGCGCGCCAGTTCTTCCTTGGCTTCGCGAAGTTTCGCCCGGCTGCTGCCGGACAGCGCAATACGCCGCGCATGAGCTGAGCGCAGGGTACGGATGATGTTGATCCGCGAAGGGTTGCCCTCGTTACTGATGCCCGCACGGACGGTCTTGAAGGTGTCCGTACCGCTCAGGTTGCGTTTGACCAGGTTTGGCAGTTCGAGGTCTTCGAACATGAACTCGAGAAATTCTTCCTGGGTGATCTGGAAGACAAACTCGTCCATGCCTTCGCCGGAGTTACCGGCCTTGCCCGGCCCGCGTCCGCCGCCACCTCCAGGAGGGCGGGCGATATGTTCGCCAGCGGTGAATTCCTTGTTGCCCGGATGAACGACAGTCTGTTTGCCGCCACGACCATGGTGAAGCACCGGTTCGTCGATATCGCGACCGGGAATGCTGATCTGTTCGCCGTGTTCCATATCGGTAATGGAGCGCCGGCTGACCGCCTCTTCGACGGCCTTCTTGATGTGATCACGGTAACGCCGCAAAAAGCGCTGGCGGTTCACCGTGCTCTTGTTCTTGCCATTGAGGCGTCGGTCGATCACATAGCTCATAGAGGCCCTCCGGGCAGCTTCAAGTTGTGAGCTGCAAGCTGCAAGTAGAAGCAGTTGCCCGGACTTCAGGGCTTACGCGCTTTCTACATGCAGCTTGTAACTTGTCGCTTGCAACTGCCTCACTGCGATTTACGGACCCGTAGGTACCATTCGGAAAGAAGCCGTACCTGCTTGTCGGTGTAGCCGCGTTCGACCATTCGAGTGACGAAGTCGTTGTGCTTCTGTTGATCCTCCTTGCTGGCCTTGGCGTTGAAACTGATGACCGGCAGCAGATCTTCGGTGTTCGAGAACATTTTCTTCTCGATGACCACCCGCAGTTTTTCGTAGCTGAGCCAGGTCGGGTTCTTGCCGTTGTTGTTGGCGCGGGCGCGCAGTACGAAGTTGACGATCTCGTTGCGGAAATCCTTCGGATTGCTGATGCCGGCCGGTTTTTCGATTTTCTCCAGTTCTTCGTTCAGCGCGACGCGGTTGAGAATCTCGCCGGTCTCCGGATCGCGGTATTCCTGATCCTGAATCCAGAAGTCCGCATACAGCACGTAGCGGTCGAAGATGTTCTGACCGTACTCGCTGTAAGACTCAAGGTAAGCGGTCTGGATTTCTTTGCCGATGAATTCGATATAGCGCGGTGCCAGGTACTCTTTCAGGTAGCGCAGGTAGCGCTCGCGGGTTTCTGCCTGGAACTGTTCCTGTTCAATCTGCTGCTCCAGTACGTAGAGCAGGTGAACCGGGTTGGCGGCAATTTCGTGCGGGTCGAAGTTAAAGACCTTGGACAGGATCTTGAACGCGAAGCGCGTCGACAGGCCGTTCATGCCCTCGTCGACACCAGCGGAGTCGCGGTATTCCTGGATCGACTTGGCCTTCGGATCGGTGTCCTTGAGGTTTTCGCCGTCATACACGCGCATCTTCGAATAGATGTTGGAGTTTTCCGGCTCCTTGAGGCGTGACAGCACGGTGAACTGCGCCAGCATCTTCAGGGTGTCCGGCGCGCAATGCGCCTTGGCCAGGGAGCTGTTGAACAGCAGTTTGTCGTAGATCTTCACTTCGTCGCTGACCCGCAGGCAGTACGGCACTTTGACAATGTAGATCCGGTCGATGAAAGCTTCGTTGTTCTTGTTGTTGCGGAAGGTGTGCCACTCCGATTCGTTGGAGTGAGCCAGCAGAATCCCGGTGAACGGAATCGCGCCGAGGCCTTCGGTACTGTTGTAGTTGCCTTCCTGTGTGGCAGTCAGCAACGGGTGCAGCACCTTGATCGGTGCCTTGAACATTTCGACGAATTCCATCAGGCCCTGGTTGGCCCGGCACAGCGCGCCTGAATAGCTGTAGGCATCGGCGTCGTTCTGTGGGTATTCCTCGAGTTTGCGGATGTCGACCTTACCGACCAGCGCCGAGATGTCCTGGTTGTTCTCGTCACCCGGCTCGGTCTTGGCCACGGCGATCTGGTTGAGGATCGACGGATACAGTTTGACCACGCGGAACTGACTGATGTCGCCGCCGAATTCGGCCAGGCGTTTGGTCGCCCATGGCGACATGATGGTGTTCAGGTAGCGCCGTGGAATGCCGAAGTCTTCCTCGAGGATTGCGCCATCTTCAGTGGCGTTGAACAGACCCAGAGGCGATTCGAATACCGGCGAGCCCTTGATGGCGTAGAACGGCACTTTTTCGATCAGTTGTTTCAGCTTCTCGGCCAGCGACGATTTACCGCCACCGACGGGGCCGAGCAGGTAAAGGATCTGTTTCTTCTCTTCCAGACCTTGGGCGGCATGGCGGAAATACGACACGATCTGGTCGATGCATTCTTCCATCCCGTGGAAGTCTTCAAAGGCCGGATAGCGACGGATCACCTTGTTGGAGAAGATTCGCGACAGCCTCGAGTTGGTCGAGGTGTCGAGCAGCTCCGGTTCTCCGATGGCCAGCAAAAGACGCTCGGCGGCGGACGCGTAGGCGCTGCGGTCCTTTTTGCACAGCTCCAGATACTCTTGCAGCGAGAGTTCTTCCTGGCGTGTGGACTCGAAGCGTTGTTGGAAGTGGCTAAAGATACTCATGACGTCACCTCGCTCGATACGTGGAGCCGACGCCGGATCACTCAGTCGATGCTGGCAACAGTCGTTTTGGCGGCTGTTGTTTACCCCCCAGAACTCTCCCGGAGCCGACAACCCCGAAAGCTACTCCCGATGACCCGTGCGCCGGTGTACCGGCTCTCCCCTGATTTGGATGGCCTGCGCTTAAGGATAGTTGGGAATTCGAGAGGTAAAGGCGAGATACGTAATTAGTTGTGGCAGACCGTTCGTCTGCCGCGCGCAGGCCCACGGGGGGCGGGGCCTGCGCGTGACAAAAAAATTATTCGGAGGTGCCTTGCGCTGTTTCCGAAGGATAAGTCGTGCGCCACAACTCGAAGCCGCCGTCCATGCTGTAGACGTCGGAGAAGCCTTGGCTGATCAGGTAAGCGGCAGCGCTTTGGCTGGAGTTGCCGTGATAGCAGACCACTACAGTCGGCGCATCCAGGTCGGCGGCACGGATAAAGTCCGAGATGGAAACGTTGTCCAGATGCTTCGAACCGCTGATGTGCAGAGCGGCGAAAGTGGCTGGATCACGTACGTCGACCACTACCGCGCCTTGTTCACGCAGGGTCTGGGCCTGTTCTGGGGGGATTCGTTTGAATTCGCTCATGGCGGGTTCCTGTAACTTGGCTGTATGCGCAGTCTAACGCGGGGCGCTGACTGGCGAGGATTCGGGAATAGGGGAGGCGACTGGCGGCAGTACGGCGCCGTGTTCGTCGCATTTGCAGGACAGGCGTTCACCGCTGTCGACGTTCATCAGGGTCAGGCTGCCGCCCCAGACGCATCCGGTGTCGAGGGCCGAGATGCCCGGCTCAGTGACCAGACCTTCAAGCGCTGCCCAGTGGCCGAAGACGATGCGCAGGCCTTTAGTCTTGCGGTCCTTGTGCTGAAACCATGGTTTGTAACCTGGCGGCGCAGTGTCGAGGCCTTCTTTGCTCTTGAGGTCGAGCTTGCCTTCGGCGGTGCAGAAACGCATGCGTGTGAAATAGTTGGTGATCACTCGCAGGCGGGTCACGCCTTTGAGGTCGTTGTCCCACTTCGCCGGCTCGTTGCCGTACATGCCATCGAGGAATGCCGGAAACAAGTTGTCATCACGCAGCGCAGTTTCCACTTCGTCAGCGCATTTGAGTGCCTTGCGCAGCGACCACTGCGGCGGGATGCCGGCATGCGTCATGGCGACATCACGCTGTTCGTCGTAGTGCATCAGCTTCTGCTGGCGCAACCACAACATCAGTTCGGCGCAATCGGGCGCTTCGATGATTTCACGCAGGGTGTCGTTTTTCTTCAGGCGTTCGATGTTCTGCGAGGCTGCCAGCAGGTGCAGGTCGTGGTTGCCGAGCACGCAGACCAGTGACTCGCGCATGCCATAAAGGAAGCGCAGGGTTTCCAGTGACTGCGGGCCACGGTTGACCAGATCGCCGACTAGCCACAAACGATCCAGTTTCGGGTCGAACGCGACTTGCTTGAGCAGGCACTTGAGCGGATCAAGGCAGCCTTGCAGGTCACCGACGGCATACGTCGCCATCAGTGCAGGGCTCCGGGTACGGCGAGGCGGAACGGTTTGATGATTGCGTCGAAATGCTTGCCGTCTTCGGCGACCATTTCGTAGGTGCCCTGCATGTTGCCGACCTTGGTGGTCATCACCGTGCCGCTGCTGTAGGTGTGGCTTTTGCCGGTGTCGATCAATGGCTGCTGACCGACGACACCGGCGCCGCGCACTTCTTCGACATGCCCGTCGCCGTCAGTGATGACCCAGTGCCGTGAAATCAATCGGGCAGGCATCTGACCGTTGTTTTGCACGGTGATGGTGTAGGCGAAGGCGAAGCGGTCTTGCTCGGGTTGCGATTGGTCTGCCAGATAGTGGGTGACCACGCTGACATCGACCTGATAACGAGGATCGGACATTCAAAAAGGCCTTAAACAAAGCGGAACGCGGGGCGTAGCTGATGGGGAGTCAGTCTAGGCAAGTATCGGGCAGTAAACCAGAGCGGCGTCCTGCCCGATAGCGTTCATCGCCTGTCAGTCGGCGGCGGGAGTTTCTACAACCTGTTCAGCAAGCTTGTCGGCCAGACGCACGAATGCCGCCAGATCAAGCTGTTCCGGACGCAGACTGCCATCGACGCCAGCCGCTTCGATCTCGTCATTGGTCATCAATTGCTTGAGGGTGTTGCGCAGGGTCTTACGGCGTTGGTTGAACGCTTCGCGCACCACACGCTCGAGCAGGCGATGATCCTTGGCCGGGTGCGGCAGTACCGCGTGTGGCACCAGACGGACGATTGCCGAATCAACCTTTGGCGGCGGATTGAACGCGCCGGGGCCAACGTTGAACAGGTGCTCCACGCGGCAATGGTACTGAACCATGATCGACAGACGACCCCAGTCGCCACCGCCCGGGCCTGCTGCCAGACGCTCGACCACTTCTTTCTGCAGCATGAAGTGCATATCGCGAATGATGCCGGCGTTGTTCAGCAGATGGAAAATCAGCGGCGTGGAGATGTTGTACGGCAGGTTACCGACTACGCGCAGGCTGTTCGGTGCAGCGTTGAGCGTGTTGAAGTCGAACTTCAGCGCATCACCCTGATGCAGGTTGAAGTTGCTCTTGCCGGCGAACTGCTGGTTGAGGATCGGGATCAGATCCTTGTCCAGCTCCACCACGTCGAGCTGGCCGCCGCTGTTGAGCAGCCCGGCGGTCAGCGCGCCCTGGCCCGGGCCGATTTCCAGCAGGCGGTCGTCAGGCTTGGCGCTGATGGAGCGCAGGATGCGGTCGATGACGCCGGCATCGTGCAGGAAGTTCTGGCCAAAGCGTTTGCGCGCCTTGTGTTGGTATTGCTCGGTCATAAACGGGTCTCGGCCATCTGGTAGGCGGTTTCCAGGGCGACTTGCAGGCTGCCGGTGTCGATCTTGCCGCTGCCGGCCAGATCCAGGGCGGTGCCGTGATCGACCGAAGTGCGGATGATCGGCAGGCCAAGGGTCACGTTGACTGCTGCGCCGAAGCCTTTGTACTTCAGCACGGGCAGGCCCTGGTCGTGGTACATCGCCAGCACTGCGTCGCAGTGCTCCAGATATTTGGGGGTAAACAGAGTGTCGGCAGGCAGCGGGCCACGAAGGTCCATGCCCTCGCCGCGCAGGCGCTCTAATGTCGGTTCAATGATGTCTATTTCTTCATGGCCCAGGTGTCCGCCTTCACCGGCATGCGGATTGAGTCCGCAGACGAGGATGCGTGGCTGGGCGATGCCGAATTTGTCTTGCAGGTCGGCGTGCAGAATCCGTGTGACCCGCTCCAGGCGCTCCGGCGTGATCGCATCGGCAATCTCGCGCAGCGGCAGGTGGGTGGTGACCAGTGCCACGCGCAAACCGCGAGTGGCGAGCATCATCACCACTTGTGCAGTGTGGGTCAGGTCGGCAAGGAATTCAGTGTGTCCGGAGAACGGGATACCCGATTCGTTGATCACGCCCTTGTGTACCGGCGCGGTGATCATCCCGGCGAAATCGCCGTTCAGGCAGCCATTGCCGGCGCGGGTCAGGGTTTCCAGAACGAAAGCCGCGTTGGCCTTGTCCAGTTGCCCGGCGACGACGGGGGCGCTGAGCGGCGTATCCCAGACATAAAGACTATTGGCGGGCGCCGGAGCGTCCGGCCAGTGATCAGGGGTGACGGCCAGCAGATTGACGGCCAGCCCCAGTTGCGCAGCCCGCTCGATGAGCAGGTCGCGACTGGTGATGGCAATCAGGGGGTGTGGCTGGGCTTGCGAGGCGAGCAGCAGGCAAAGGTCGGGACCGATGCCGGCTGGTTCGCCGGGTGTCAGCGCGAAACGCTTGGGTTTCACTGCGCTGCCTGGTCTGCACCAGGAAGTTTGATCTCTACGTACGCTTCGTCACGGATCTGACGCAACCAGGTTTGCAGCTCTTCGTCGTATTTCTTGTTACGCAGAACTGTCATTGCCTGCTGCTCGCGGGCTTTTTCGGTGCTGTCGGTAGCGCGACGACCAAGCACTTCCAGAACATGCCAGCCGTATTGGGTCTGGAATGGCTTGGACAGTTGACCTTGTGGGGTCTTGTTCATGACTTCGCGAAATTCCGGTACCAGTGCGTTCGGATCGATCCAGGTCAGATCGCCACCGTTGAGTGCCGAACCCGGGTCTTCGGAGTAGCTTTTCGCCAGAGTGGCGAAGTCTTCACCCGCCAGAATGCGCTCATACAGCGATTGAACCAGCGCCTTGGTCTTGGCTTCGTCGCGAATCGGACTTGGCTTGACCAGAATGTGGCGTACATGAACTTCGTCGCTCATCTGGCTTTCGCCACCACGTTTTGCCAGCACTTTGAGGATGATGAAACCACCCGGAGTGCGTGCAGGTTGGGTGATGTCGCCAACGGCCATGCTGCTCAACTCGCGGTCGAACGGAGGTGGCAGTTGAGCAGCTTTACGCCAGCCCATGTCGCCGCCTTCCAGTGCGTTGTCGCTGCCGGATTTGGCAACGGCCAGTTGGCCGAAGTCAGCACCTTGCTTGAGCTGCTGGTAGATATCCATCGCCTGGCGTGCGGCGCTCTGAATTGCTTCAGAGCTGGCGCTTTCCGGGGTCGGAATCAGGATGTTGGCCAGGTGCAGTTCTTCGGACAGTTGCATCTTGCCCAGATCGGAGGCGAGGAAGTTCTTCACTTCCTGCTCGGAGATCTGAATGCGTTCTGCCACGCGGCGCTGGCGTACACGGCTGATGATCATCTCGCGCTTGATCTGGTCACGGGCGTCGTCATAGTTCAGACCGTCGTGTGCCAGAGCGGCGCGGAATTGATCAATAGTCATGTTGTTGCGCTGGGCAATGGTGCCGACAGCCTGGTTCAGCTCTTCATCGGTAATGCGGATGCCGGAACGGTCGCCGATCTGCAATTGCAGGTTTTCGACGATCAGGCGCTCGAGCACCTGTTGATCCAGTACGCCAGGAGGCGGCATGCCGCCTCCACGTTTGGCGATGGTCTGCTGAACTTCGTGGACACGCTGGTCCAGTTGGCTCTGCATGACCACGTCGTTGTCGACGATGGCGACCACTTTATCGATGGACTGAACTGCGGCGTTTGCCGCAGTACCCAGGAACAGCGCGCCCAGCATCAGCGGGCGCAGACAATCAGAAAGCTTGGTCTTCACGTTCACGATAACCTTGAATGCCTTTGTCGAGGAAGCTCTCTACTTTGGCGCCGGTGAGGCCGCCGAGTCCCTTCAGAACAATTTGGAGGAAGACGCCGTGGTCGCCCTTTTCGTTTTGCGGAGCTTCCTGACTGAATTCGTCGTAGGAAACCCAGTAACGGTTGATCAGGCGCAATTTCCAGCAGCAGTTGTCGTACTCGAAACCACCGAACGCTTCCAGCGTACGGTTGCGGTTGTAGTCGTACTGCCAGCGGCTGATGGCATTCCATTGCGGCACGATCGGCCAGATGACCGAGAAGTCATGCTGTTGGATCTTGTAGTAGTCCTTCACGTAGCCAGGCTGGCCCGGGGTACCGTAGTCACCACCGCCCACCGACCATTTACCGGTGTTCTGGTCGTAACGAACCTGGTCATTGCGATAGCGATAACCGGCGTTGATAACCTTGTTCGGGTTGTCTTCAGGCTGGTAGTGGAACATCGCGCTGCCGGAACGAGGGCTACGGCTGTCCGGGTCCCAGTTGTAGTCGGCAGTGGTGCGCCAGTCGCGGTTCCAGCGATATTCGTATTCCAGTGCGTATGGCGAAACGTTGGATTGGGCGTCCGCACGGGTTTTGGCATCGATACCCGGAAGTTGTACTTCGCGATCCTTGAAGTACAGGGCCTGACCGACGCTGACGCGTTGACGTTCGAAACCATCGTCTTCGATCCAGCGGCTGGTTACGCCCAGCGACAGTTTGTTCTCGTCACCGACACGGTCGGAACCCGAGAAGCGGTTGTCACGGAACAGCGACGCGTAGTTGAAGGTGTATTCGCTGGTGTCGAACACCGGAATATCCGACTGGTCTTCCTCAGGTACATAGAGGTAGAACAGGCGTGGTTCCAGAGTCTGACGGTAGTTCTTGCCGAAGAACGACGTGTTGCGGTCGAAGTAGAGGCCGCTGTCGATGCTGGCGATCGGTACACCACGGTTCTGATTGCTGCCGAACTTGCCGTTGAGCTTTTGCTGCTCGGCAGTCATCCCATCAATCTGGGACTTGCCGGTACCGTCCAGGTCCAGTTGGTACTGGGTGTACTGGTACTTGAGCGATGGCTTCAGGAAGCCATAGGTCCAGTTCATCGGCAGGCTGACGCCAGGCTTCAGGTTCAAACGGTCGCCGTTGGCACGGGCCAGACCTGTAACGTTGGTGTCAAGGCGAGGAGAAGCGTTGCCATTCTCATCGATGAAATTACCGGTCTTCAGATCACGATCAAAGCGAACGAGCTCGGTCTCGTAATCGAAATTCAGACCTTCTGGATGGTACGGCAGCTGACCATTAAAGGTGATCTGCGGCAAGCGGCCGTACGGTGTGATGTTCGAAACAGTAGCCAATTGGTACTGCTGAGCATTCAACCGTGCGGTGTAGTTGTCGCCACGATAGCTGACCGCACCCTGCTGATTGACGTAGTCGCTGGACTTGACACCAATCTGATCGGTTTGCAGATCCTGGAAGTAATACGGATCGCTGATCTTCGTGTAGTCAACTTCAGTAAACACGCGGGAGTCGAGACCGCCCTTGTGCTGCCAGTTGTACATATAGCGGGTTTTTTCGTAGTCGGTCTGCTTGCTGCGTTCGGTGTCGTCATCGTTCAGGTACGCAGCGCCGAACTGGCCTTCGCTGGACTTGGTCAGATAACGGAACTCGCCTTCAACCAACATGCCCCGCTTGCTCATGTAACGCGGATACAACGTGGCGTCGTAGTTAGGCGCCAGGTTGAAGTAGTACGGGGTGACCAGCATGAAGCCGGTATCGGTACCGGTGCCGATGGTCGGCGGCAAGAAGCCGGACTGGCGACGGTCATCGATCGGGAAGTAGATGTACGGCGTGTACAGGATCGGAATGTCCTTGACCCGCAACGTCACGTTGGTCGCAGTACCGAAACCGGTGGCCGGGTTCAAGGTGATGTTGTTGCCCTTGAGCTGCCAGGCGTTGCTGTTAGGTTCGCACGTGGTGTACGTGCCGTCCTTCAAGCGGATGATCGCGTTCTCGGCACGCTTGGCGTACAGCGCACTACCGCGGATACGCGATTTGTGCAGCACGTACTCGGCGTTGTCGACCTTGGCTTCACCGGTGTCGAGCTGCACATCGGCGTGGTCGCCGACGATCAGAGCACCGTTGTCGCGAATGCGCACGTCACCATTGAGTTCGGCGCGGCTCTCGGCCTGATACAGGCTGGCCTCGTCGGACTCGACCTGCATGCTGCCCTGACGCAACACGACATCGCCGGCCAATGTGCCAACTTGATCATCGGTGTTATAGCGCGAAGCTTTTGCGCCGATAAAGGTCGGAGCATCGCTTTTATTCGTCTTGTCATTCATGCCAGGACGAGTCGGCTCGATATAGGAACCAGAGCAGTAAGGACCGGTCTCGGCCAACTGGGCGGCGGTAAGCTTCTCGCGCGGAACCCAGTCGAGGTGACTGTAGTCTTCGCTACGGGCTTTCAGGCCGCGGCCTTTGGCTTCGGTGACCAGAGCGGTTTTAGTGCCAGTGTCGGCAACCGAACCGTCCTGCGCCGGGGCTTCGCCAGTAGCGCTGACGGCACTGCCGTCATGCACCGGACGCGGAGGCAATGCAGCCGCCGGCGTCTTTGGCGAACAGTCCCAGGCACCCGTAGCCGATACGGAGCAGTCATACTGCTCGGCGGCGAAAACGAATGGGCTGGCCAGAGGTTGCATAGCCAGCAGACTGCCGGTTACCAACAACGGAAATTTTTTACGAAACGCGGGGGATTTCAATGCCATCTTATTAGTCCGGGCTTCCTGCGTG
>NZ_JBIUXX010000046.1:0-34894 GCF_044744235.1 Pseudomonas sp. NPDC087346 | reverse complement strand
CCACCCCCGCCCCCCCCCACCCGCGTCCAACCCCACCCCCCCCCGCCCGTATTAAAACATGCCCCGTCTCCCGGCCACCCCCCGTCGGAGACCCTTGCAATGCCTGACCAAGATGTACGCTTGCAACACCTGAAAGTTTGGCTCGATGAGCAGTTGGCAAACCTGTTTGCAGATCAGGGCTGGGGCGCCGTGCCCCCGGCCACGTTGACCGCGGCCAGCAGCGACGCGAGTTTCCGCCGTTACTTCCGTTGGGAAGGCGCGGGTCGCAGCTTCGTCGTGATGGACGCGCCGCCACCCCAGGAAAACTGCAAACCGTTCGTGGATATCGCGTTTTTGCTGGCGAAATCCGGAATAAATGTGCCGAAAATTTATGCAGAAGACCTCGAACGCGGATTTCTTTTGCTCAATGACCTGGGTAACAAGACCTTTCTCGACGTGATCGACAGCGAAAATGCCGACGCTTTGTTCAGCGATGCCCTGCAAGCGTTGCTGGCTTTTCAGCAATTGCCGATGGTTGCACCGCTGCCGAGCTATGACGTTGCCCTGTTGCGCCGTGAGCTGGAATTGTTTCCGGAGTGGTACGTGAAGCGTGAACTCGGTATCGAGTTCGATACCGCGCAACAGCAACAGTGGAAGGACGTCAGCGATCTGCTGATCGACAGCGCGCTGGCCCAGCCGAAAGTTTTGGTGCATCGCGACTACATGCCGCGCAATCTGATGCTCAGCGAGCCGAATCCCGGTGTGCTGGATTTCCAGGATGCGGTCTACGGTCCGGTGACTTACGACGTGACGTGCCTGTTCAAGGACGCCTTCCTCAGTTGGCCGGAAGAACGTGTACGTGGCTGGCTGGAAAATTACTGGCAGCAAGCCTCGGCGCTGAACATCCCGGTACAGCCAGACTTCGAAGACTTCCTGCGTGCCAGCGACTTGATGGGCGTGCAGCGCCACCTGAAAGTCATCGGCATCTTCGCGCGTATCTGCCATCGCGATGGCAAGCCGCGTTATCTGGCCGACGTTCCGCGTTTCTTCTCTTATATAGAAGCGGTGGTCGCCCGCCGTCCGGAACTGGCGGACCTGCAAGCATTGCTGGCCAGTCTGCGTGTCGGAGCGCAAGCATGAAGGCAATGATTCTGGCTGCGGGCAAAGGCGAGCGCATGCGCCCGCTGACCCTGACCACGCCGAAACCGCTGGTGCGAGCGGGCGGTGTGCCGCTGATCGAGTATCACCTGCGCGCTCTCGCAGCGGCCGGTTTCAGCGAGATCGTGATCAACCACGCCTGGCTCGGTCAGCAGATCGAGGATTACCTGGGCGATGGTTCGCAATATGGCGTGAGCATTCAGTATTCGCGTGAAGGCGAGCCGCTGGAAACCGGCGGGGCGATTTTTCGTGCCTTGCCGCTGCTCGGCGATGACGCTTTTCTGGTGGTCAACGGCGACATCTGGACCGATTACGACTTCAGTGTGCTGCATCAGCCGATCACTGGTCTGGCGCATCTGGTGCTGGCGGACAACCCGGCGCATCACCCGACCGGCGATTTCACCTTGGTCGACGGTCAGGTGAGTGACGCTGAACCGGGCGCGACCACTCTGACTTACTGCGGCATTGCGGTGCTGCATCCGCAATTGTTCGACGGCTGCAAGGCCGAGGCTTTCAAGTTGGCTCCGCTGCTGCGCAAGGCGATGGCCGACGGTCAGGTGAGCGGTGAACGCTTGAAAGGCCTGTGGGTCGATGTCGGTACGCATGAACGACTGGCTGAAGCAGAAGCCTTGATAGAAGCGAGACGTTGATATGTTGTGGCCAGGGACTCTGATTGGAGCCGGGGCGGGTTTTGCTATCGCCAGCATTCCGGGGGCCATGCTTGGGGCATTGTTGGGGCAAGCGCTGGATCGGCGCCTGCATTTGCAGAGCTGGGGACATTTGCGGGAAAAACTCGGCGGTCAGCCGATGTTGCGCAACGACGAATTGTTGTTCGTGTTGCTCGGACGTCTGGCCAAGAGTGATGGTCGGGTGACGGACGGGCATATCCAGCAGGCGCGTCAGGAGATGCGCGCGCTGGATATGAGCGACCCGGCACAGCGTCGGGCGATTGCCGCGTTCAATCGCGGCAAGTCCGGCAACGACAATCTGCGTGGTTATCTACGTCGCCTGAGCGCGCAACCGCATGCCACCGAAGGCGTACTGCGCGCTTGCTGGCGGATGGTCTGGGCCGATGGCCGGGCCGGCGTTGGCGAGCGGGAGTTGTTGGCGAAGTGGGGCAAGTGGCTGGGCTGGACAACCCAGCAGGTGCAGGCTTTGGCCAGCGACTACGAACCGGGCAAGCGACCGGTGATCAGTGCGGCGTTGAGTTATCAGGAAGCGATGAGTCTGCTGGGCGTGTCGGTGACCAGCGAGCCGGCGCAGATCAAACGGGCTTATCGGCGACTACTCAGTCGCCATCATCCAGACAAGATTGCCGGCAGTGGCGCGACGGTTGCGCAGGTTCGCGAGGCCACGGACCGGACTCGTGAACTGCATAACGCTTACACGCTGATTCGTGAGCGGCGGGATTTTCGTTAGGCGCTTTTAAAAGGTGTATTGCCTGGAATGGCCCTATCGCGAGCAGGCTCACTCCCACATTTGATTGCATTCCAACTGAAGGAACTCGATCAATTGTAGGAGTGAGCCTGCTCGCGATCTGGGCGACGCGGTCTCTCTGTCAGTCCACGTTCTGCGGATTCAACCAGCCACGAACCCGGCGAAACAACTGTTCCTGCTCAGCCTTGCTGTCCGGCAATGCCTTGAGCGCCACCTGACTGAACGCCGAAGTCTTCAACCGCTTGCTGGCCTGCATGCGTTCCAGCGCGGCATTGCGATCCAGCGGTTTGTCGGTGTAGAAAATATCAGCCGTCGGCAGCTTCAAGGTTGGGGTCAATTCCGCAAGCTGCGGTTTGGCCTTGGTCGGCGTTTGCGCGTCGACCATCACAAACTTCTCCACCTGAGATGTCTGCTTCTCGCTCAGGTAACGCGCCGCCCAATAAGCGCCAGTGCCATGACCGAGCACCACGATACGCCGCGCACTTTGCTGTTCGGCGTAGGCAATCGCCGCATCGATGCGCGCAAAAATCCGCTCGGCATCAGCCTTGGATTGCTCTTCGGTGGTTTCGGCGACGATTTGATCCGCTACTTCGGCTTCACCGCCAGCGGCCTGTTCGATCGGTTGCGCGGTGGTCGAATCCTTGCTGCCGGTCTCGGCCGCTTTCGGCGCCGCCGGGGCTGCGATTACGCGCGGTGCGATGGCGTCGCTTTGCAGATCGGGCAGGGTGATACTCAGGCTGCTCCACTCGACGTCTGGCAACTTGCGTCGCAACGGGCCGATTGCTTGAGGCCAGTCAGCAGTTTCGCCTGCGCCCGGGATGATAATCACCGCGCCTTTGGGGTCCGCAGTGTTGGCCGGTTTCCACAGCGCGAGGAAGGTTTCGGCACCGGACTGCAACTGTTGTTGTTCCTGAACCGGGACCTTGAGTGCAAGTGCCGCGGCCTCTTCCTGACTACGCTCAAGCAGTGGCTGGCGTTCAGCCGGTTTTGCTTCGGTGGATTTTTCCGTGGCGGGCGCTGGATCGGCGGCTTCGACGGAAAACGCACAAGGCAGGAGCAGCGACAGGCACAATGCTGGCATTGCCAGGCGGTAGACAGAGGGCATCGGTTATTCCAGGCCAGAAAAGTATTCCGGCAGCCTAATGGGTTGGTCAGAATTTGTCAGTGTATGAGACTTCAATGAAGCGAATTTGCTGCCTGTGGGTTATCGGCTGTTTGTGGTTTCCCTTGATGGGCTGGGCGGCGCCTGCGCCACCGAGCCATCTTGTGCAACTGTCGGCGAGCCAGCAGCAATGGCTGGCGCAACACAACGAGTTGCGCGTCGGTCTGGTGTTACAAGCGCCCTATGCGCAATACGACCGGCGTTTGCAGCGCTTGTCCGGGGCCAATGTCGAGTTGATGAAGTCACTGGCGAAAGCCCTCAACGTCGAACTGAGCTGGCGCAACTTTCAGGATCTTGAGCAACTGGAGGCCGCCGCCCGCGACGGCGAAATCGATCTCGCGCCGGGCCTGACCCAGACCCCAAGCGCGCTGCGCTTGTGGCTGTTTTCCGATCCATACATGCGCGTGCCGCAATTGGTGGTCAGCGACCAGAAGACCGGCGGCGTGGTCGAGCTGGAAAAACTCGACAGCCAGTCCCGCGTCGCGGTGCGTATGCCGAGTGCGACCGCTGATTACCTGCGTGGCAACTATCCCCATCTGAATCTGCAAGGCGTGCCAGTGGAGCGTCAGGCGTTGCAGTTGCTGTTGAGTCAGCAGGCGTCCTACGCCGTGGTAGATGAGGCGCAGTTGGGTCGGTTGTCAGCCGAACCCGAGTTCGCGGGATTGGTGGTGGTTGGCGATATCGGTCTGCCGCAGTTGCTGCGGGTTGCGACCCGGCGCGACTGGCCGGAACTGGCCGGTATCGTTGAAAGCGCCTTGCGCGCGATCCCCGCCAAGGAACTGGAGCGCCTGCACAATCAATGGCTGCAACCGAAATACCCGCGACTTTCGGAATCGCCGGGTTTCTGGCAGAACCTGAGCCTGTTGTTTGCTGTGCTGCTGCTCAGTTGCGCGGCGATTGTGTTCTGGCAACGGCGTCAGCAGCACAGCCTCGAACAACGTCTGCTGGCCGCGCGCGAAGACATCGCCCAGCGCGCCGCCAGTGAAGAAGCGCTGCGGCTGACGCAGTTTTCCATCGATCAAAGCACCGTCGGCATTCTCTGGGTCAATTGGGACAGCCATGTGCGCTACGCCAATCGTGCGGCGGAAAACATGCTCGGTTATCCGTCGGGCGGGATCATCGAGCGGCCGCTGATCGATTTCGAACCCGGCCTGCACATGGATCGCTGGCTCAGTTTGTGGAAGCGTGCCCGCGCCAGCGAAGAGGGGCCGCTGAGTTTTGAAACCAATTGCGTGCGCGCCGATGGCAGTGTTTTGCCGGCGGATGTCTCGCTGAGTTTTCTGCGGTTTCGCGACAGTGAATATCTGGTGGTGTATCTGACGGACGTCACCGAGCGACGCCGCGCTTTGGCCGCATTACAGGAAAGTGAAGCGCGGCTGCAGGGCATCGCTGCCAACGTGCCGGGTCTGGTATTTCGCCTGGAGCGCGCACCAGTGACCGGCCAGATCGATTTCGCCTACATCAGTGAAGGCAGTGAAAGTCTGGTTGGTTATGCACCGGCCGCCATCGCCCATCGCGACATGGGCCTGCGCAGTCTGGTGCATCCGGACGACAAGGCCAGTTATCACCAGACCCAGGATCAGGCGCTGGACACGGATCGCGACTGGTCATGGCAAGGGCGGATTCTCACCCGTCAGGGCGAGCAACGCTGGGCCGAGATCAAGGCCATTACCCGGCAACTGGAAGACGGTGCGTATGTCTGGGACGGCATCGTCTGGGACATTACCGAGAGCAAGCGCATCGAACTGGAACTGGCCGCGAGTCGCGAGCAACTGCGCGAACTGTCGGCGCATCTTGAAAGCGTGCGAGAGGAAGAAAAGGCGCGCATTGCCCGCGAGGTCCACGATGAGCTGGGGCAGATGCTCACGGTGCTGAAACTCGAGACATCGATGTGCGAACTGGCCTACGCGCAACTTGATCCAGGCTTGCATGATCGCCTCAACAGCATGAAGCGCCTGATCGCCCAGTTGTTCCAGTTGGTGCGCGATGTTGCCACCGCGTTGCGTCCGCCGATTCTCGACGCCGGGATTGCCTCGGCGATTGAATGGCAGGCGCGGCGCTTCGAGGCGCGCACGCAGATTCCGTGTCTGGTGCAGGTGCCGGAGAATCTGCCGCCGCTCAGCGATGCCAAAGCCATTGGCTTGTTCCGGATTCTGCAGGAGGCGCTGACCAACGTTATGCGGCATGCCCAGGCGCATACTGTCGAACTGACGCTAGCGCTTGAGGGTGATGAGTTGTGTCTGACGATTAGCGATGACGGGGTAGGATTTGTCGCCGCGACGGGTCGGCCGACTTCGTTCGGTTTGGTCGGCATGCGCGAACGGGTGCTGATCATGGGCGGGCGATTGCTGCTTGAAAGTGAGCCGGGGGAGGGCACCAGTCTGAATGTCTGGGTGCCGCTGGATAGCTAGAAGATCAACCCATCAGTTAGGAGAGGCAAGTGATCCGTGTACTGGTAGCCGAAGACCACACCATCGTCCGCGAAGGCATAAAGCAATTGATCGGCCTGGCCAAGGATCTGCAAGTCGTGGGCGAGGCGAGCAATGGCGAGCAGTTGCTCGAGACTCTGCGACATGTGCCGTGTGAAGTCGTTCTGCTGGATATCTCCATGCCCGGCGTCAATGGTCTGGAAGCGATTCCACGCATCCGTGCACTGAACAATCCCCCGGCGATTCTGGTGCTGTCGATGCACGACGAAGCCCAGATGGCTGCCCGGGCGCTGAAGGTTGGCGCGGCCGGTTATGCGACCAAGGACAGCGATCCGGCGCTGCTGCTGACGGCTATTCGCAAGGTCGCGGCGGGCGGGCGCTATATCGATCCGGATCTGGCTGATCGCATGGTTTTCGAAGTCGGCCTGACTGACGCGCGGCCACTGCACTCGCTGTTGTCCGAGCGCGAGTTCTCGGTGTTTGAACGCTTGGCGCAGGGCGCCAACGTCAACGACATCGCCCAGCAACTGGCGCTGAGCAGCAAAACCATCAGCACTCACAAGGCGCGGCTGATGCAGAAGCTCAACATCACCTCGCTGGCGGAATTGGTGAAATACGCGATGGAACACAAACTCCTCTAAAGATCACTGCTTATCCAATGTGGGAGCTAGCCTGCTAGCGATTGCTTTATGTCAGCTAGCTCAGTAGCGACTGACCTGCCGCCATCGCTAGCAGGCTAGCTCCCACAGTCTCGGTATAGGCATGTTCATTTGCGACGTTACTGATAGCGCGTTTTTGCCGTTGCATGTGGCTTGCAGCTCGACGCTCGCAGCTGCCATACCCAAACGCGCCATCCTTGTAGGGCAATCCCTACCCCCAACCTTCCATCCGGCTGAGGCGATTCTCTCCTGCGCCCCGATTTGCGCGCCTGTCAGTAGCCACTAGGCTTAGTCCCACAGCAGTCATCAATAACAAAGGTGTGGGTATGAGCCAGGTCGATTCAAACGCAGGGGCCAGT
This sequence comes from Pseudomonas sp. NPDC087346, assembly GCF_044744235.1. Taxonomy (NCBI): domain Bacteria; kingdom Pseudomonadati; phylum Pseudomonadota; class Gammaproteobacteria; order Pseudomonadales; family Pseudomonadaceae; genus Pseudomonas; species Pseudomonas sp. NPDC087346. Next base: position 27,711 of record NZ_JBIUXX010000046.1, on the reverse strand, counting down.
GATGTGCTGGTCAGCTTTCGTGGTGTGCAGAAGAGCTACGACGGCGAGAACCTGATCGTCAAAGACCTCAACCTGGACATTCGCAAAGGTGAGTTTCTGACCCTGCTCGGGCCGTCCGGCTCCGGCAAGACCACCAGCCTGATGATGCTTGCCGGTTTCGAAACACCGACCGCCGGGGAAATCCTCCTGGCCGGGCGTTCGATCAACAACGTGCCGCCGCATAAGCGCGACATCGGCATGGTGTTCCAGAACTACGCGCTGTTCCCGCACATGACTGTCGCCGAGAACCTGGCCTTCCCGCTGACCGTGCGCGGGCTGAACAAGAGCGACGTCAGCGACAAGGTCAAGAAAGTCCTGAGCATGGTTCAGCTCGATGCCTTCGCCCAACGCTATCCGGCGCAATTATCCGGTGGTCAGCAACAGCGAGTGGCACTGGCCCGTGCGCTGGTGTTCGAGCCGCAACTGGTGCTGATGGACGAACCGCTTGGCGCCCTCGACAAACAACTGCGTGAACACATGCAGATGGAGATCAAGCATCTGCATCAACGCCTCGGCGTGACCGTGGTCTACGTGACCCACGATCAGGGTGAGGCGCTGACCATGTCTGACCGCGTCGCGGTATTTCATCAAGGCGAAATCCAGCAGATCGCCCCACCGCGCAGCCTCTACGAAGAACCGAAAAACACCTTCGTTGCCAACTTCATTGGCGAGAACAATCGTCTTAACGGCCGCCTGCTCAGCCAGAGTGGCGAGCGTTGCGTGGTCGAGCTGGGCCGTGGCGAAAAGGTTGAGGCGCTGGCGGTCAACGTCGGCCAGACCGGCGAGCCGGTGACCCTGTCGATTCGTCCGGAACGCGTCAGCCTCAACGGCTCCAGCGACCAATGCGTCAACCGCTTCTCAGGGAGGGTGGCGGAATTCATCTATCTGGGCGACCACGTCCGGGTGCGCCTCGAAGTCTGCGGCAAGACCGACTTCTTCGTGAAACAACCGATTGCCGAGCTCGATCCCGGGCTTGCGGTCGGCGACGTGGTACCGCTTGGCTGGCAGGTCGAGCACGTTCGTGCGCTCGATCCCCTTTTAGAGGCGAACTGATCGCCCCGGCAATACCAACACCAACCCTGCACGTGGAGAGAACAATAAATGTTGAGATCCCTGAAGTTCACCGCCCTGACCCTGGGCCTGATGGGTGCGGCAAGCGCAATGGCCGCTGGCCCGGATTTGACCGTGGTGTCGTTTGGCGGGGCGAACAAGGCTGCGCAGGTCAAAGCCTTTTACGCACCGTGGGAAGCGGCGGGCAACGGCAAGATCGTCGCCGGCGAATACAACGGTGAAATGGCCAAGGTCAAAGCCATGGTCGACACCAAGAGCGTGTCGTGGGATCTGGTGGAAGTCGAATCGCCGGAACTGGCCCGTGGTTGCGACGAAGACATGTTCGAACCCCTCGATCCTGCGCTGTTCGGCAAGTCCGAAGACTACGTCAAAGGCGCTATCCAGCCATGCGGCGTGGGCTTCTTCGTCTGGTCGACCGTACTCGCCTATAACGCTGACAAGCTGAAAACCGCGCCGACCAGTTGGGCGGATTTCTGGGACACCAAGAAATTCCCGGGCAAGCGTGGCCTGCGCAAAGGCGCCAAGTACACCCTCGAGTTCGCGCTGATGGCAGACGGCGTTGCGCCGAAAGACGTCTACAAAGTGCTGGCTGGCAAGGACGGTCAGGATCGCGCCTTCAAGAAACTCGATGAGCTGAAGCCAAGCATTCAGTGGTGGGAAGCGGGCGCTCAGCCGCCGCAATACCTCGCTTCCGGTGACGTAGTGATGAGCTCGGCCTACAACGGTCGCATCGCTGCCGTGCAGAAAGAATCCAACCTGAAAGTGGTGTGGAACGGCGGCATCTACGACTTCGACGCATGGGCCATTCCTAAAGGTCTGGACGCCAAGCGCGCTGAAGCGGCGAAGAAATTCATCGCCTACTCGGTACAGCCGCAGCAGCAGAAGACCTACTCGGAAAACATCGCCTACGGCCCGGCCAACACCCAAGCCGTACCGTTGCTGAGCAAGGACGTGCTGAAAGACATGCCGACCACCCCGGAAAACATCGCCAACCAGGTGCAGATCGACGTCAGCTTCTGGGCTGACAACGGCGAGCAACTGGAGCAGCGCTTCAATTCTTGGGCTGCGAAGTAAGTAGCCGCCCGTTCTGCGGAGATTTCTGTGGCGAGGGAGCTTTTGTGGTGAGGGGATTTATCCCCGTTGGGGTTGCGAAGCAGCCCCGAAACCATAGCGCTCGGTATGTCGGGAACCCCGTTCTGAGGTTTACGACTGCTGCGCAGCCGAACGGGGATAAATCCCCTCGCCACAAAAACTCGCTGTCACAGGTTGCGGTGTTTCAACACAACAGAGGTGGTTCGCCATCTCTGTAACGATCAAAGATTTGCGGAGTACGTCATGGCCATCGCCGTTCCCTTGAACGAGGGCACCAGCCCCACCTTGAAGCAGAAGCTCAAGCGCGCCGAGCGGGTCAACCGCTGGAAGGCTCAGGCGCTGATTGCGCCGCTGGTGCTGTTTCTGTTGCTGGTGTTCCTGGTGCCGATCGTGGCGCTGCTCTACAAAAGCGTGGGCAACCCGGAAGTGGTCGGCGGCATGCCGCGCACCGTGGCGGCCATCGCCAGTTGGGACGGTCGCGGCCTGCCCGCCGAGCCGGTGTACAAGGCTGCCAGCGACGACCTCGCCGAGGCCCGCAAAAACTCGACGCTGGGCGATCTGTCCAAGCGCTTGAACATGGAGTTGGCCGGCTATCGCAGTCTGCTGACCAAAACCGCCCGGGCGCTGCCATTCGCCAGCGAACCGGCCTCTTATAAAGAAGCACTGGAAGCCCTCGACGAACGTTGGGGTGATCCGGCCTACTGGCAAGCGGTGCGCCGCAACACCAGCAGCATCACGCCTTACTACTTGCTGGCGGCAGTCGATCACCGCATCGACGACCTCGGCGAAGTAGCCCCGGCCACCCCGGATCAGGCGATCTACCTCGACATCTTCGCCCGCACCTTCTGGATGGGCCTGATCATCACCGTGATCTGCCTGTTCCTCGCCTATCCCTTGGCCTATCTGCTGGCGAACCTGCCATCACGCCAAAGCAACCTGCTGATGATTCTGGTGCTGCTGCCGTTCTGGACCTCGATTCTGGTGCGGGTCGCGGCGTGGATCGTGTTGCTGCAATCGGGCGGCCTGATCAACAGCGGTCTGATGGCCATGGGCATTATTGATAAGCCGCTGGAACTGGTGTTCAACCGCACCGGCGTGTACATCTCGATGGTGCACATCCTGCTGCCGTTCATGATCCTGCCGATCTACAGCGTGATGAAAGGCATCTCGCCGACCTACATGCGCGCAGCGATTTCACTGGGCTGCCATCCGTTCGCCAGTTTCTGGCGGGTGTATTTCCCGCAGACCTATGCCGGTGTCGGCGCCGGTTGCCTGTTGGTGTTCATCCTCGCCATCGGCTACTACATCACCCCGGCGCTGCTCGGCAGCCCGAACGATCAAATGGTCAGCTACTTCGTCGCCTTCTATACCAACACCAGCATCAACTGGGGCATGGCCACTGCGCTGGGCGGCTTGCTGCTGCTGGCGACCGTGGTGCTTTATCTGATTTACAGCTGGCTGGTGGGCGCCAGTCGCCTGCGCCTGAGCTAAGGGGAATTTGAGATGCTGAGTCCTTACATGTCGCCCATCGAACGGGTGTGGTTCTACAGCTTGCGGATTCTCTGCGGCCTGATTCTGTTGTTCCTGATCCTGCCGGTGCTGGTGATCATTCCGCTGTCGTTCAACTCGGGCAGTTTCCTCGTGTACCCGCTGCAAGGCTTTTCGCTGCACTGGTATCAGGACTTCTTCGCCTCGGCGGAATGGATGCGTTCGTTGAAGAACAGCATCATCGTTGCTCCGGCAGCCACGGTGCTGGCGATGGTCTTCGGCACACTGGCGGCGATTGGCCTCACCCGTGGTGACTTCCCCGGTAAAGCACTGGTGATGGCGCTGGTGATTTCGCCGATGGTGGTGCCGGTGGTGATTATTGGCGTGGCGAGTTATCTGTTCTTTGCCCCGCTGGGGTTGGGTAACAGCTTCTTCTCGCTGATCGTGGTGCATGCGGTGCTGGGCGTGCCGTTTGTGATCATTACGGTGTCGGCGACCTTGCAGGGTTTCAACCATAATCTGGTGCGGGCAGCGGCCAGCCTCGGTGCGTCACCGTTGACCGCGTTTCGTCGGGTGACCTTGCCGCTGATTGCACCGGGGGTGATTTCCGGGGCGCTGTTTGCTTTTGCGACTTCTTTCGACGAGGTGGTAGTGACACTGTTTCTGGCCGGGCCTGAGCAGGCGACGTTGCCTCGGCAGATGTTCAGCGGCATTCGTGAAAACCTCAGTCCGACCATCGCTGCCGCCGCTACGTTGTTGATCGCGTTCTCGGTGATCCTGCTGCTGACCCTCGAATGGTTGCGTGGCCGCAGCGAAAAACTGCGCACCGCCCAGGTCTGAGGCATCACGCAACCACCTGTAGGAGTGAGCCTGCTCGCGATGACGGACTGACAGCCACTATAAGTGTCGACTGAACGACTGCTATCGCGAGCAGGCTCACTCCTACAATGATTTGTGATGTCTTCAGCGTCGGGGTCATTCATAAGGTGAATGGCAGACAACTCCAAATCTCCAGCTAATCTTGTGCCCAGCTCCCACATCTATAAGAGGCTGCGCACGATGAGTCTTTCCCAGTTCAAAATCGCTCACAAACTGATCACCGGCGCCGGAGCCATTGAGCAACTGGCGGCGGAACTGACACGCCTGGACATCGACAATCCGTTGATCGTCACCGACGCTGCGCTGGTCAAGTCCGGCACCGTGGAGCTGGCGCTGTGTCAGCTCGGCGGGCGCGAGTACGAGATTTTCGACCGTGTCCTGCCGGACCCGGAAATCGCCATCGTCGAGGATTGCATGCGCGTCTACCGCGAGGGCGGGCATGACGGCTTGATCGGCCTTGGTGGCGGCAGCGCCATCGACATTGCCAAGAGTGTTGCAGCGTATGCCGGTTACCACGGTGCGCTGGAAGACTTGTTCGGTGTCGATCAGGTGCCGCGCAAAGGCCCGCCGCTGATCGCCATTCCGACCACCGCCGGCACCGGTTCGGAGGTGACCAACGTGGCGATTCTTTCGGACAAGGTCGCGCAGCTGAAAAAAGGCATCGTCAGCGACTTTCTATTACCGGACGTAGCGCTGGTCAGTCCGCAAATGACCCTGACTTGCCCGCGCAGCGTCACCGCCGCCAGTGGCGTCGATGCGCTGGTGCATGCCATCGAGTCCTATCTGTCGGTGAACGCGTCACCGATCACCGATTCGCTGGCACTCGGTGCGATCAAACTGATCGCGAGGTCATTGCCCAAGGCCTACGCCAACGGCGCCAACCTGCAAGCCCGCGAAGACATGGCCACCGCCAGCCTGATGGCCGGCATGGCATTCGGTAATGCCGGGGTCGGCGCGGTGCATGCGCTGGCGTATCCGCTGGGCGGGCGCTTCAACATCGCTCACGGCGTGAGCAACGCCTTGCTGCTGCCGTATGTCATGACCTGGAACAAGATGGCCTGCGTCGAACGGATGCAGGATATTGCCGAAGCCATGGGGGTGAAGACCGCCCATCTGAGCGCCAGTGAAGCGGCGGACAAAGCCGTGCAGGCGATGACCGATCTGTGCGCCGCCGTGGAAATCCCCAGCGGTTTGCGCAGTTTCGGTGTGCCGGAAGAGGCGATCCCGTCGATGGCCATTGAGGCTGCGGGAATCGAGCGCCTGATGCGCAACAACCCGCGCAAACTCAGCGCCATTGATATCGAGAAGATCTACCGGGCGGCCTACTGAAAGGTTATCTGCCACCGGTCATGGCACAACCCAATCATCGCGGTCACGGTGCGCGCGCGGAAACTTGAGGTATACAATGCGCGCCATCGTGATTTAGCTCAGAAAAGGTGCGTCATGCAGCCCTTCGTAATTGCTCCGTCGATTCTCTCCGCCGACTTCGCCCGCCTGGGTGAAGAAGTGGACAACGTTCTGGCCGCCGGTGCCGACTTCGTTCACTTCGATGTCATGGACAACCACTACGTGCCGAACCTGACCATCGGTCCGATGGTTTGCGCGGCACTGCGCAAGTACGGCGTTACCGCGCCAATCGACGCGCACCTGATGGTCAGCCCGGTGGATCGCATCGTTGGCGACTTCATCGAGGCCGGCGCGACATACATTACCTTCCACCCGGAAGCCACGCTGCACGTTGATCGCTCCTTGCAGCTGATCCGCGAGGGCGGCTGCAAATCCGGTCTGGTGTTCAACCCGGCGACCCCGCTGGACGTGCTCAAGTACGTGATCGACAAGGTCGACATGGTCTTGCTGATGAGCGTCAACCCGGGCTTCGGCGGGCAGAAGTTCATCCCCGGCACCCTCGACAAACTGCGCGAAGCGCGGGCGATCATTGATGCGTCGGGCCGTGACATCCGTCTGGAAATCGACGGCGGCGTCAACGTCAACAACATCCGTGAAATCGCCGCAGCCGGTGCTGACACCTTTGTTGCCGGCTCGGCGATCTTCAACGCGCCGAACTATCAGGAAGTCATCGACAAGATGCGCTCCGAACTGGCACTGAGCCGCCCATGAGTGGTTTTGAGCAGCTGTTCCCGGGGAAACTGCCACGGTTGGTGATGTTCGATCTGGATGGCACGCTGATCGATTCGGTTCCCGACCTGGCGGCGGCGGTGGACAACATGCTGCTCACCCTCGGCCGCAAGCCGGCGGGCATCGAATCGGTACGCGAGTGGGTCGGCAACGGCGCGCCGGTGCTGGTGCGTCGTGCGCTGGCTGGCGGTATCGAGCACTCGGCGGTCGATGATGTCGAGGCTGAGCACGCGCTGGAGATTTTCATGGAGGCTTACGGTGCCAGCCATGAGCTGACCGTGGTCTATCCCGGCGTGCGTGACACCTTGAAATGGCTGTACAAGCAAGGCGTGGTGATGGCGCTGATCACCAACAAGCCGGAGCGTTTCGTCGCGCCGTTGCTGGATCAGATGAAAATCGGCCGCTACTTCAAGTGGATCATCGGCGGCGATACCTTGCCGCAGAAGAAGCCTGACCCGGCGGCACTGTTTTTCGTGATGAAAATGGCCAACATTCCGGCCTCGCAATCGCTGTTTGTCGGTGATTCGCGCAGTGACGTGCTGGCGGCGAAAGCGGCGGGGGTCAAGTGCGTGGCGCTGAGCTACGGCTACAACCACGGCCGACCGATTGCCGAGGAATCCCCGGCGCTGGTGATCGACGATCTGCGCAAGCTAATTCCCGGTTGCCTGGATCTGGCCGGTGGGATAACGTTGCCCGACGCTGTTCAACCTCCTTCTGGAAACGCCATCGTGGTGGTCACCCGCAAACTCTGGATGAAAGTCATCAAGGCCCTGGCCCGCTGGCGTTGGCGCGCCTGACTTGTTCCTGGCCGGCCTGCCGGCACGTTTGCACACCTGACTGTTAGCACCTCACACCACGAGGCACCTCATGATCCGCGAAGAATTCCTGCGCTTGGCCGCTGATGGCTATAACCGCATTCCGTTGGCCTGCGAAACCCTGGCTGACTTCGACACGCCGCTGTCGATCTACCTGAAACTGGCTGACCAGCCCAACTCCTACCTGCTCGAATCCGTACAGGGCGGGGAGAAGTGGGGGCGTTATTCGATCATCGGCCTGCCGTGCCGCACCGTGATGCGGGTTCATGATCATCACGTCAGCGTGACCATCGACGGCGCCGAAACCGAAAGCCATGACGTCGAAGACCCGCTGGCCTTCGTCGAAACCTTCAAGGGCCGTTACAACGTGCCGACCATTGCCGGTCTGCCGCGTTTCAACGGTGGTCTGGTCGGTTACTTCGGTTATGACTGCGTGCGTTATGTGGAGAAGCGTCTGGGCAAATGCCCGAACCCGGACCCGCTGGGCGTGCCGGACATTCTGTTGATGGTTTCCGACGCGGTGGTGGTGTTCGACAACCTTGCCGGCAAGATGCACGCAATCGTGCTGGCCGACCCGGCGCAGGCTGATGCCTTCGAGCAAGGTCAGGCGCAATTGCAGGCACTGCTGGAAAAACTGCGTCAGCCGATCACCCCGCGCCGAGGTCTGGATTTCAGCAAACAGCAATCGGCTGATCCGGTGTTCCGCTCCAGTTTCACCCAGAACGACTACGAAAAAGCCGTCGACACCATCAAGGAGTACATCCTTGCCGGCGACTGCATGCAGGTCGTGCCGTCGCAGCGTATGTCGATCGACTTCAAGGCTGCGCCGATCGATCTGTACCGCGCACTGCGTTGCTTCAACCCGACGCCGTACATGTACTTCTTCAACTTCGGCGATTTCCATGTCGTTGGCAGTTCGCCGGAAGTGCTGGTGCGGGTCGAAGACAATCTGATCACCGTGCGCCCGATTGCCGGTACTCGCCCACGCGGCGCGACCGAAGAAGCCGATGTGGCGCTGGAAGAAGACCTGCTGTCCGACGACAAAGAGATTGCCGAGCACCTGATGCTGATCGACCTCGGTCGCAATGACACCGGGCGCGTTTCGGAAATCGGCTCGGTGAAGCTCACCGAGAAAATGGTCATCGAGCGTTATTCCAACGTGATGCACATCGTCTCCAACGTTACCGGCCAGTTGAAAGCCGGGCTGACGGCGATGGACGCACTGCGGGCGATTCTGCCGGCGGGCACCTTGTCCGGAGCACCAAAGATTCGCGCGATGGAAATCATCGACGAACTGGAACCGGTCAAGCGTGGTGTGTACGGCGGCGCGGTTGGTTACTTCGCCTGGAACGGCAATATGGACACCGCGATTGCGATCCGCACCGCGGTGATCAAGAACGGCGAACTGCATGTGCAGGCCGGTGGCGGCATCGTTGCCGACTCGGTGCCGGCACTGGAATGGGAAGAAACCCTGAACAAGCGCCGGGCAATGTTCCGTGCAGTGGCACTGGCCGAACAAACACCGGAAAGCTGAGTTACTACAAACCTTTGTAGGAGTGAGCCTGCTCGCGATAGCGGTCTGACATTCACCATTAATGTCGACAGATACACTGCTTTCGCGAGCAGGCTCACTCCTACATTTGATTGTGTGTAGCCATAAAAAAAACGCGGCGCCCGTAAGGACGCCGCGTTTTTATTGGCCTGCGATTTAGAAATCCAGACTCACACCCACGTTGATACCTTGCTGGGTAAAGTCATCATCCTTGCGAATGTTGTAGCTCGCGCGCAAAGCCAGGTCCTGAGTCAGCTTGTGGCTCACGCCCAGGTTCAGGCGATTCAGGTTGGTCTGCGGCGTGTAGCCTTCCAGAGTGAAGCGGTTGCCCGGCAGGCTGTTGAGGTTGATGGTCAGGTCCTGAGTGTCATCGTTGTATTCACGCTCATGCGCGAATTCGCCGAACACTTCGGTTTTCGGGGTGATCTGGTACTTGCCCTGAATACCGAGACCCAGACGCCTTGAGTTGCGCGACTGATCATCGAAGGTCAGCGCCGTGGAGTCCGCGCCATTTTCCGAGTAACCGTTCACTTCGGTTTTGCCGAAGTCGGCGCTGATGAATGGCGACAGGTGCCAAGGGCTGCTGGCTAGCGGGGCGATGTCGTAACCGATGCGGCCACTGATGGCCAATACATAGCCGTCGGTATCGCCTTTTTCGCCGCGCTCGTTGACCCCGAGCTGGAATTTACGCTTGAGGCTGTCGTAGTCCAGATGCCCGGCAGTCAACGCCAGATCACCCCACCAGCGATTTTGCTGGTACTGGGCGAACGCTGTGCCCATGTAGGAATTGAGCTTGTACTCGGAGTCGCTGTCGCCAGCTTCGATTTTCTGGTGGTAAAGACCCGCTGCCAGACCCACGCGCCAGGCTTCGTTGACACGGTAGCTGCCGCCGATGTTCAGGTTGTAGCCATTACCGTCGCCACTCGCTGCGCTGCTCTGGTCATCAAAGTCCTGATGCTGGCCGCCACCGGCGACAATTGCCCGCCATTGGCCGACAGCCTGCCAGGCTTCCCAGTCAGCCAGCCATTGGTTGCGCAATTCGTCCTGATGCGAACGCAATGCGCCTTGGGCCATTTCCGGGAGCAGAGTCAGTTCCCATGGCGCTGACAGTAGCGAATAGGTGTAGTCAGCAATCAGGCGTTGACCGGCCTCGGTCGGGTGCACCGAGTCGTTGTAGATCAGCTTGAACGGGTCAGGCGTGGCGCTGTTGATGCCGTACCTGGCGTTTTCCGTGCAGCTGTTGCCACTGAAACAGGTGGCCGTCAGATTCTGGTCGGTGGCCAAACCGAACTGTGCCGGGTTGGCGAACGCTTCCTTGAGCAGTACCGGAATGTTCAGCGGAATGATTTCGGCGTTGATGGTTTGCAACTGGCTGACCAGTTCGGTGTTGAACTGGGCGCTGAGCTGCGAGGTGAAGCCCTGCAACGGCGAACCATTGATGGCCGGGGTCAGGCCGATGTCCGGCAACAGCCAGACCACGATGTACTTGGCGCCGGCTGATTGCAGGGTGCGTGCGCTGTCTGCGAGGCGGTCGGCGGCAGAGCTGGCCTGATCGAGGCTAAGGATGCGTCCTTGCAGGAAGTCGTTACCGCCACCCGAGAGGTAATACAGCGCATTCGGATCGGCGCGGAAGCCATTCGATGGCAGATAACCGGCGCGGGTGCGCTCCCCGGTTGCCGATTGGGTGGTGATCGAGTCGAGAATCTGGTCGGTACGATAGCCGCCGACAGCCCAGTTGTTGCCGTCCGGCAAGCCTTCGCCGGCACGGACTGCCGAGGACGAGGACGCGGTCTGATCAGGGTTGAAGCCCAGTTTGCCACCGAGGATTTGTGTGGCGTTGAGGTCGCGATTTTCCCCGGTGCCATCCTTGTACAGTGGCCCGGTACGGTTGGTGTAGCGCTGGGTCGCGCCGGCCGGGCCGCCAGTGTCGGCGAATGTCCCGGCATCGTTGAGGCTGTCGCCGAAGACGATGAAATTCGAATAAGGATGAGGGGCTGCAATCGCCTGGGCACACGCCATGGCGAGCAGGCAGCCGGCGAGCGGTACAAACAACGTCTGTTTGATCATGAGCAAGTCCGTTTATTTATTGTTGTAGTGAACGAAACGACAGTACCAAAAACTTCCGGCCTTTTGCCATCGGTCGCGAACCCTCACATAGTTTTATCCCCCGTCGGCCCCGCCATATTGCACGCTCTGCCCAGCTAAGTTACTGTGCGGGAACGTATGAACGAGACCTTCCCCGTGTTGATCGTCAGCAAACTCCTGGATCAAGTCATCAAGGCACACGCCCGTTGGCGTTGGCGCGCCTGAATCTTTCCTGCCGGCCCCGCCGGATCTGTATCGCTTTGCCTTCCTTGCCCGTTTGAAACCCCGCTGTACCGATGCGACCTGCGCGTCCGACATCGCAGCGCCCTGCGGGCAAGTCATCTGAAGGCTGTCTTCAAGTCAGAATTCAAGAGGTTCGAAACGCCATGTTGCTGATGATCGACAACTACGACTCCTTTACTTACAACGTTGTGCAATACCTCGGCGAGCTCGGTGCCGAGGTCAAGGTTGTGCGCAACGACGAACTGACCGTTGCCCAGATCGAAGCGCTCAACCCGGAGCGCATCGTGGTTTCCCCCGGCCCGTGTACACCGACCGAAGCCGGTATCTCCATCGAAGCCATCAAACACTTTGCCGGCAAACTGCCAATCCTCGGCGTCTGCCTTGGCCACCAGTCCATCGGCCAGGCCTTTGGCGGTGACGTGGTGCGTGCCCGGCAAGTTATGCACGGTAAGACTAGCCCGGTATTCCACGAGGACAAGGGCGTCTTTGCCGGTCTGAATCATCCGCTGACGGTTACCCGCTACCATTCGCTGATCGTCAAGCACGATACTTTGCCCGATTGCCTGGAACTGACCGCCTGGACTCAGCACGATGACGGCAGCGTCGACGAAATCATGGGCCTGCGTCACAAGACCCTGAACATTGAGGGCGTACAGTTCCACCCAGAGTCGATCCTGACTGAACAGGGCCATGAACTGTTTGCCAACTTCCTCAAACAAACCGGCGGCACGCGCTAAGGACTTTGCATGAATATCAAGACAGCCCTGAGCCGTATCGTCGAGCACCTCGACCTCAGCACCGATGAAATGCGCGATGTGATGCGCGAAATCATGACTGGCCAATGCACCGACGCGCAGATTGGCGCGTTCATGATGGCCATGCGCATGAAGAGCGAAAGCATCGACGAAATCGTCGGCGCCGTATCGGTGATGCGCGAGCTGGCGGACAAGGTTGAACTCAAGACCCTTGACGGCGTGGTCGATGTGGTCGGCACCGGCGGTGACGGCGCGAACATTTTCAACGTGTCGACGGCGTCCTCATTCGTCGTTGCAGCGGCTGGTTGCACCGTGGCCAAACACGGCAACCGTGCTGTTTCGGGCAAGAGCGGCAGCGCCGATCTGCTGGAAGCGGCCGGGATCTACCTCAATCTGACGCCAGTCCAGGTCGCACGCTGCATCGACAACGTCGGCATCGGTTTCATGTTTGCCCAGACCCACCATAAAGCGATGAAGTACGCCGCCGGCCCGCGCCGCGATCTCGGCCTGCGCACGCTGTTCAACATGCTCGGCCCGCTTACGAATCCGGCCGGCGTGAAACATCAGGTGGTGGGGGTGTTCAACGTCGCGCTGTGCCGGCCATTGGCTGAAGTCTTGCAGCGTCTGGGCAGCAAACATGTATTGGTGGTGCATTCGAAGGACGGTCTGGACGAATTCAGCCTGGCCGCACCGACCTTTGTTGCCGAGCTGAAAAACGACCAGATCACCGAGTATTGGGTCGAGCCGGAAGATCTCGGCATGAAAAGCCAGAGCCTGCATGGTCTGTCGGTCGATGGCCCGGAAGCTTCGCTGGCGCTGATCCGTGATGCACTGGGCAAACGCAAAACCGAAAACGGCCAGAAAGCCGCCGAAATGATTGTGCTCAACGCCGGTGCAGCGCTGTATGCCGCCGACGTGGCCAGCAGTTTGAAACAGGGCGTGGAGCTTGCGCACGACGCTCTGCACACCGGACTTGCTCGTGAGAAACTCGAGGAGCTGGGTGCCTTTACCGCGGTATTCAAAGTGGAGAATGAGGGATGAGTGTACCGACGGTTCTGGAAAACATTCTGGCCCGCAAAGTTCAGGAAGTCGCCGAGCGTAGCGCCCGTGTGAGCCTGAGCGAGCTGGAAAGTCTGGCCAAGGCGGCCGATGCACCCCGTGGTTTTGCCCAGGCATTGCTGGCGCAGGCGAAGAAGAAACAACCGGCAGTAATCGCTGAAATCAAAAAGGCTTCGCCGAGCAAAGGCGTGATTCGCGAGAACTTCATCCCGGCCGACATCGCCAAAAGCTACGAGAAGGGCGGGGCGACCTGTCTTTCGGTACTCACTGACATCGACTACTTCCAGGGCGCCGACGCGTATCTGCAGCAGGCTCGTTCCGCGTGCAAACTGCCGGTAATCCGCAAAGACTTCATGATCGATCCGTATCAGATCGTTGAAGCCCGTGCGCTGGGCGCCGACTGCGTGCTGTTGATCGTTTCCGCACTGGACGACGTGAAAATGGCCGAACTGGCAGCGGTGGCCAAAGGTGTTGGTCTCGATGTGCTGGTGGAAGTGCATGACGGCGATGAGCTTGAGCGCGCACTGAAAAACCTCGACACACCGCTGGTCGGGGTCAACAACCGCAACCTGCACACTTTTGAAGTCAGCCTGGAAACCACCCTCGACCTGTTGCCGCGCATTCCGCGCGACCGACTGGTGATCACCGAGAGCGGCATCCTCAATCGTGCCGATGTCGAGCTGATGGAAATCAGTGACGTCTACGCGTTCCTGGTCGGCGAAGCGTTCATGCGCGCCGAAAGCCCAGGCACTGAACTGCAACGTCTGTTCTTCCCGGAACGTGGCGGTGTAGTGAGCGGTTCTACCCTCGACTGATTGAGTCGACCCCCATCGCGAGCAGGCTCACTCCTACATTGGAACGCATTCCCCTGTAGGAGTGAGCCTGCTCGCGATGACGGCATAAGATTCACCTCAGACTGAATGTCCTACGGAAACCTTATGATCCCTATCCCCCTGACCATCGAAGCCGGCCTGCAAGCCGAACAGGACTTGCTCGCCTCAGTCTGCGCCGGCAACGCCGAATTCGGTCTGCTGTTCTGGCAACCCAGCGATCACGCTCTGGTCATGCCGCGCCGCCTCAATCGCCTGCCCGGTTTCGAACACGCCTGCGAAGTTTCCGCTGCTGCCGGCTGGCCGGTACTGCTGCGCGAAACCGGTGGCGAACCGGTGCCGCAATCAGCCGCGACGATCAACATTGCACTGGTCTATGCACCGCCGCGCAGCGAGGGCGATCTGAATCGCATCGAAACCGGCTACCGCCGTCTGTGCGATCCGATCTGCCAATTGCTTGATGAGTTGGGCGGCACTTCGTCACTGGGCGAAATCGACGGCGCATTTTGCGACGGTCGTTTCAACGTCAACCTCGACGGCCGCAAAATGGTCGGCACTGCCCAGCGCTGGCGCCAGAGCCAGGGCGGCCAGCGTCCGGTCGGACTGGTGCACGGTGCGATGCTTATGGATAACGAGCGTGAGTCGATGGTCGCAGCGGTCAATCGCTTCAACGAAGCCTGCGGTCTGGAGCAGCGGGTGCGGGCTGAAAGCCACATCGCCCTGCATGAGAAATTCAACGCGCCACAGGCGTTGGCGCGTCTCGATGAACTGTTTCGTTTGATGCTGGCGCAGATGTACAGCGCTTAGCTCGCTGGTTTAACGAGTGCCGAAGACCACCATGGTCTTGCCTTTCACATCGACCAGGTTGCGCTCCTCAAGATCCTTGAGCACGCGGCCGACCATCTCTCGCGAACACCCGACAATCCGCCCGATTTCCTGACGAGTCACCTTTATCTGCATGCCGTCGGGGTGGGTCATTGCGTCGGGCTGCTTGCACAACTCCAACAGGCAACGGGCTACGCGGCCGGTCACGTCGAAGAACGCCAGATCGCCGACCTTGCGCGTGGTGTTGCGCAGGCGTTGTGCGATTTGTCCGCTGAGGACGTAAAGAATGTCTGGATCTTGCTGAGAAAGTTCGCGGAACTTGGCGTAGCTGATTTCCGCCACTTCGCATTCGACCTTGGCCCGCACCCAGGCACTGCGTTCCTGCTCCTGGCCCGCCTGTTCGAACAAGCCCAGTTCCCCGAAGAAGTCCCCGGCGTTCAGGTAGGCGATGATCATCTCGCGACCGTCATCATCTTCAATCAGGATCGTCACCGAACCCTTGATGATGAAGTACAGCGTGTCCGAGCGGTCGCCGGCGCAGATGATGTTGCTCTTGGCCGCATGGCGACGCCGCTGGCAATGCATCAGCAGCTTGTCGAGGTTCTTGATTTTGGGTGTGGGGGTAATAGCAACCATGGTTGTATCCCGAAAAGACTGCACGGTGATGTTTGGTTTTTTTATGAGGCGCTGAAGGCGGTCGCTACACAGCTGACATAGGCGCCAGCGAATTGGCGCCAGCTTAACAGACACTTCGTCGAAAATTCGAGAAATTACCTACGCCCTAGACGCTTCCGTCCTAGGAAAGCCGACGCTGTCAGAGCAAAGCCCTGTGCTAAGCTGGCGACCCTTTTTTCTACAGTGGAGTCTTGGCGATGAAGGCACGCATCCAATGGGCTGGCGAAGCCATGTTCCTCGGCGAATCCGGTAGCGGTCATGTCGTGGTCATGGATGGTCCGCCGGACGCCGGTGGTCGTAATCTGGGCGTGCGCCCGATGGAAATGCTCCTGCTCGGCGTTGGCGGTTGCAGCAACTTCGACGTGGTGAGCATTCTGAAGAAGTCGCGCCAGGCCGTTGAAAGCTGCGAAGCCTTCCTCGAAGCAGAGCGTGCGACCGAAGATCCGAAGGTCTTCACCAAGATCCACATGCATTTCGTGGTCAAGGGCCGTGGCCTGAAAGAAGCCCAGGTCAAGCGCGCCATCGAACTGTCCGCAGAGAAGTATTGCTCGGCCTCGATCATGCTCGGCGCCGCTGGCGTAGCGATCACTCACGATTACGAAATCATCGAACTCGGTTGAACCGACATTCAACTATCATAAAAGCAGTGCAGACTCTGGCGATCCCCCGCTGACGTCTGCATAATGCGCCACTTTTTTCAGGGCAGTGATCGGTCAACCGACGGATCAGCCGCCTGAACAGATAACCAAAATCGCCATCGCGAAGAGGTGTTAACCGTCCTACGCAGGTGCGTTGTTCGCATTTGACGGGCATGCTTGATCACGCGGCTGCGCCGCATACATAGAGAGTTTTTAACGGTGAAAAGCAAACTCAAGCTCCACGGGTTCAATAACCTGACAAAGACCTTGAGCTTCAACATCTATGACATCTGCTACGCGGAAACCCCGCAAGACCAGCAGGCTTACGTCGAGTACATCAATCAAGAGTACAACGCGAAACGCCTGACGCAGATTCTCACAGAAGTTGTCGAGATCATTGGTGCCAACATCCTGAACATTGCCAGTCAGGACTATGAACCTCAGGGCGCCAGCGTCACGATTCTGATTTCTGAAGAGCCGGTAACCCCGACTGAAAGTCAGATTGAAGAGTCGCCGGGCCCGTTGCCCGAAATCATCCTGGCCCACCTCGACAAGAGCCACATCACGGTGCACACCTACCCGGAAATTCATCCGGACGACGGTATTGCGACCTTCCGTGTGGATATCGATGTGTCGACGTGTGGTGTCATTTCACCGCTGAAAGCGCTCAATTTCCTGATTCACCAGTTCGATTCGGACATAGTGACCGTGGATTATCGTGTGCGCGGCTTCACCCGTGACGTTGAAGGCAACAAGCACTTCATCGACCACGAGATCAATTCGATCCAGAACTACCTTTCCGAAGACACTCGCGACGCGTATCAGATGACCGACGTGAACGTGTACCAGGAAAACCTGTTCCACACCAAAATGCTGCTGAAGAACTTCGAACTGGATAACTACCTGTTCGGCGACGCCACCAGCAACCTGTCGGCTGAGCAACGCAAGCAGGTAACCGAACGTGTGAAACACGAAATGCTGGAAATCTTCTACGCGCGCAACATGCCGACGTAAGATTCCGGGCACAAAAAAGGCGACTTCGGTCGCCTTTTTTTATATCCACCTCATACCCTGTGGGAGCTGGCTTGCCAGCGATGAGTCCCGGTCAGGCGATGAAAGCTTCAGATCCGATAAGTACTCTTGGTCATCACCTTGGCCAACAAACTCATCCCGAACTTCACCGGCGCCGGAAAACGAAACCCGCCCGCATCCAGCGCACTTTCCGCATGATGTTCTTCATCAATACGCATCTGCTCAAGAATCGCCCGGGACTTCTCGTCCTCGGCGGGGATCTGCTCCAGATGTTCGTTCAAGTGTTTGCACACCTGATGCTCGGTTGCCGCGACAAACCCGAGGCTGACCTTGTCGCTGATCAGGCCGGCAACCGCGCCGATGCCGAAGGACATGCCGTAGAACAGCGGATTGAGAATGCTGGTGTGACTGCCCAACTGGTGAATGCGTTGTTCGCACCACACCAGATGATCGATCTCTTCTTCAGCCGCGTGCTCCATGGCTTCGCGCACCTGCGGCAGCTTGGCCGTCAGTGCCTGCCCCTGATACAGCGCCTGGGCGCAGACTTCACCGGTATGGTTGATGCGCATCAGCCCGGCTACGTGGCGGGTGTCTTCGTCGCTCATCTGAACTTCGGGCTGCACGATGGCTGGCGACGGACGGTACGGCTGGCCACTGAAAGGCAGCAGGGTGCGCATCGCGGCATCGGCTTGCAGCAGAAGACGGTCAATCGGCGAGTAGTGACGTTGGGTAGTCATGCTGACCTCCGGGAGGAATCTCGGCGGCCAGTTTAACCGAATCGGCCGGAGAAGGTTTGCGCTGGGTCATGTGGGAGCAGGACGCTCCCACGCGTTGGCAATGTATCAGCCCGGTGGCCAGGTCATCTGGCGCTGACCGAGTACATGCATATGAATGTGGTAGACGGTCTGCCCACCTTGTTCATTGCAGTTCATCACTACACGGAAGCCTTCCTCGCAACCCAGTTCCAGCGCCAGACGCTGAGCGGTGAACAGGATGTGTCCGGCCAGCGCTTTGTCGTCTTCGGTCAGGTCATTGAGAGTACGCACCGGTTTTTTCGGGATCACCAGAAAATGCACGGGTGCCTGCGGCGCTATGTCGTGGAACGCCAGAACCTGGTCGTCCTCGTAAATGATCTTGGCCGGAATCTCCCGGTTGATGATCTTGGTGAACAGAGTATCCACTGCTGTTTTCTCCGTTGTTTGGGCTGGCCTGAGTCTACTCATGAGGGATGTGCCAGCCCAGTGTTTTACCGTAGGGCGATTCAGCGCGGGCAGTAAGCCTTGTTGACCATGCCGACGATAGTGCGGTTGAGCCAGCGCGAGCCCAGTCGTGGCAGGAAGGCAAACCAGCGGTTGCGCCGCCCCGGAATGATGATGGCGCGATTTTTCTCGAGAGCGCGCACGGTGTATAGCGCGACCTCTTCAGGGCTCATCAGCAATTTACTATCGTTGAGTTTTTCGTTGTTCAACTGCGCGGTGCGGAAAAATGCAGTACGGGTCGGACCGGGGCAGAGCACCGAGACTTTTACCGCGCACTTCTTCAGCTCGACCCGCAGGCCTTCGGAAAAGTGCAGCACGTAGGCTTTGCTGGCGTAGTAAGTGCTCATCCACGGGCCGGGGTTGAACGCGGCCACCGAGGCGACATTCAGAATCTGCCCGCCACCCTGCAACGCCATGCTGTTGCCAATGGCGTGGCACAAACGGGTGAGGGCGAGGATGTTCACCTCGATCAGATCCTGCTCGGTCATCCAGTCCTGTGCCAGGAACGGGCCGCAAGTGCCAATGCCCGCGCAGTTCACCAAGAGGTCGATCTGCCGGTCGCCTTCTTCCAGCTCCAGCAGAAAACCGGACAGGCGCAACGGCTCGCCAAGATCGCAGGCGCGAAACAGCACCTCGACGCCAAAGCGTTGAGTCAGTTCGATAGCGATACTTTCCAGCTGATCACGCTGGCGAGCCACCAGAATCAGGCTGCGGCCGCGCCGGGCCAGAGCTTCGGCCAGCGCCAGGCCGATGCCGCTGGAGGCGCCGGTGATCAGAGCGTAACGGGTCATGCAATTCTCCATCGCAACAGCCCCGCGCCAGCGACGCAGGTGTCACGGCGGGGAGCGTTGTTCATTCTTTCGCAGAGTCTACAGAAGGCTGGGCGGCTTCGGCTGCATCGTCGGCGGAATTAGCTGCCGGTTCTACCTCGACGTCTACTTCATCGGTGGTCACCGAGCCACTTTCGTAGCTGCTTTCAAGATTGCTTTCATATTCCTGCTGGATAGCCGAGATGCCGCCGAGCATCCCGCCGGCAAAGATCAGTGCAATAAACACGATCCATAGAGAACACAGGACTTTGACGGCTGTGCTGTTGGGCGGCGGCGGCGGGCCGTAGCGATTGGCGCCAGTATTGCCCGGTACGATCATGATCACGAACGGGAAAAAGGTGCCCACGAACGGCACAAGGTTCAGCAGCCAGAGCCAGCCCGACCAGCCGATATCGTGCAGGCGCTGGACGCTGAACAGAATGCTGATGATCACGAAGGCGATGAACAGGAAGAAGGCGAAGATGCCGCCAATGATCAATCCGGTGGTGGAATCGCCACTGACCAGCCCCAGGCCGATCAACGCGAATATACCGACAACGGGTATGCCGACCAGGCTCAGCACCATGGTCCAGGCCAAAAACCTCAGGCGGCCAATCCGGCCTTCGACACTGAACGGTTTCAGTTCGGCGAATGCCGGCAGGCTTTCGCCAACGCTGGCCCGAGGTGGTGCGTAGGGCGAGTCGGGTTCGGCAACGGCAGCTGAGTATTCTTGTACGTCGGCCAGATTAAGCTCGACGGTTGTTTCCGGCTCGATTCGCGCATCGATCCCGGTTTTACCCAACGCTTGCAGATAGGTTTGCGCATCGCTGTGCGACAGATCGCGTTTGAGGGCAACGGTACTGCCATTGAACAAGCGCTCGATGGCGGCGACATCGCTTTTGAATAGATCAGCGAGGTTGAGCTTGGCAGTGGTGATGTCGACACCGGGCTGTAGAGCACCGTCGAAAACGATCTTGTAACGGGGTTCGCTCATGGCCGAGGCATCCTTGTCGCGAAAAAGTGGAAGTGAAAGATGTTGCGGTCAGCCAGTGTAAGGCCAGTTGGCGAGCAACTGGCCGGATTTCTCAGCGTGGCCAGCGTTTCGGCAACTGTGCTGCGCGCTCCTGGGCCTGGCGATACTCGGCGTCGAGGCGAGCGATCAGTTGATCGACGCTCGGCAGATCATCGATTTGCCCTACACCTTGACCCGCCGACCACACGGTCTTCCAGGCCTTGGCTTCATCGCTGATCGGTTTGAGCTTGTCGCCAAAGTTGACCTCGCCTTTGCCTTGCAATGCCGCCAGGTCGAAACCCGCAGCTTGCAGGCTTTGGCGCATGAAGCTCGCCGGTACGCCCGACACGGCAGGAGTATGAATGATGTCTGCAGCCTTGGCTGTCAGGAGCATTTCCTTGTAGGCGTCAGGCGCATGACTTTCGGTGGTGCCGATAAATCGCGTACCGAAGTAGGCCAAATCCGCGCCAAGCATCTGTGCGGCGAGAATCTCATGGCCATGGTTAAGACATCCTGCAAGCAGCAGCGTCTTGTCGAAGAATTCACGGATTTCCGCGATCAGCGCAAACGGGCTCCAGGTTCCGGCGTGGCCACCGGCTCCGGCTGCGACGGCTATCAGACCATCGACACCTGCCTCGGCGGCTTTCTCCGCATGGCGGCGAGTGGTGACGTCATGAAACACCAGGCCGCCGTAGCTGTGCACGGCGTCCACCAATTCTTTCACCGCGCCGAGGCTGGTGATAACGATCGGCACTTTGTGCTCGACGCAAATATTCAGATCCGCCTGTAAACGCGGGTTGCTGTTGTGAACGATCAGGTTCACCGCGTAAGGCGCCGGATTGTCCAGTGTCGCCAGTCCCGCCTCGATCTGTTCCAGCCAGGCCTTGAAGCCGCTGCTTTCGCGCTGGTTCAGAGCCGGAAAACTCCCGACCACACCATTGCGGCAGCAGGCGAGCACCAGTTCCGGGTTGGAAATCAGAAACATCGGCGCAGCCACCACGGGCAGACGCAGGCGTTGTTCGAGCAGAGCGGGCAGCGACATTGGAGGTCCCTCGAAGTGTTGTGGTTATTGAAGTTAGAACGGCTTGACCACGACCAGAATTACGATAGCCAGCAATATCAGAACCGGCACTTCATTGAACCAGCGATAAAAGACATGGCTGCGGGTGTTTTCGCCACGGGCGAAGCGTTTTACCTGAGCGCCACACATATGGTGGTAGCCGATCAGCAATACGACGAGGGTCAGTTTCGCGTGTATCCAGCCGCCCTGACTGAAGATGCTTGGGTTGAGGTAGATCAGCCAGCCGCCAAAGATCAGCGTGGCGATCATCGCCGGGCCCATGATGCCGCGATACAGCTTGCGCTCCATGATGCTGAAGCGTTCTTTGCTGATCGCATCTTCACTTTGTGCGTGATAAACGAACAATCTCGGCAGGTAGAACAGCCCGGCAAACCAGCACACGATGCTGACGATATGAAACGCTTTGATCCACAGATAGAGCATTTTAGTTATTCCCTAATTCACGGTAAGCCGGATAGTAGAGGCTTGAGCGTCCGCACGTCACCTTGACGGTTGTCGCAGGGGCGCGCGGCCCCTATTATCGACGGCTTTCCAGTGGGTTCGTTGAGGGCAGGTTTATGGTCAAGGTCGGTATCGTCGGCGGCACGGGTTACACCGGTGTCGAACTGCTGCGTCTGTTGGCACAGCATCCGCAGGCAGAAGTGGTTGTGATCACTTCCCGATCCGAGGCTGGCCTGCCTGTGGCCGACATGTATCCGAACCTGCGCGGCCACTACGATGGCCTGGCGTTCAGCGTGCCGGACATCAAGACGCTGGGCGCCTGTGATGTGGTGTTCTTTGCCACTCCGCACGGTGTTGCTCACGCGCTGGCCGGTGAACTGCTGGCGGCGGGCACCAAGGTCATCGATCTGTCGGCGGACTTCCGTCTGCAGGACGCCGAGGAGTGGGCCAAGTGGTACGGCCAGCCGCACGGTGCGCCGGAGTTGCTCGACGAGGCGGTCTACGGTTTGCCAGAGGTCAATCGCGAGCAAATCAAGAAGGCGCGTCTGATTGCCGTGCCGGGTTGCTATCCGACAGCCACGCAGCTGGGTTTCCTGCCGCTGCTTGAGGCTGGTCTCGCCGATACCTCGCGTCTGATCGCCGACTGCAAATCAGGTGTCAGCGGCGCCGGTCGTGGTGCGTCGGTGGGTTCGCTGTACTCCGAAACCTCGGAAAGCATGAAGGCCTATGCGGTGAAAGGTCATCGCCATCTACCGGAAATTCGCCAGGGTCTGCGTCGTGCAGCGGGCAAGGATGTCGGTCTGACGTTCGTGCCGCATCTGACGCCGATGATTCGCGGCATTCACTCGACGCTTTATGCGACCGTGGTTGATCGCTCGGTGGATCTGCAAGCGCTGTTCGAAAAACGTTATGCCAATGAACCGTTCGTCGATGTAATGCCGGCCGGTAGCCATCCGGAAACCCGTAGCGTGCGCGGCGCCAACGTCTGCCGTATCGCCGTGCATCGTCCACAGGATGGCGATCTGGTGGTGGTGCTGTCAGTCATCGACAATCTGGTGAAGGGCGCGTCGGGTCAGGCTGTGCAGAATATGAATATCCTGTTCGGTCTGGATGAGCGTCTGGGCCTGTCGCACGCTGGCATGCTGCCGTAACGCATCCTTCCGGATAGCAAAAAGGCCCGTCGAACGGGCCTTTTTGCATTGTGGTCTGACAATTGTGTTGATTGATATACCGTAACAATAGTTGACCGATTTTCTAGGAGAAGCGGATAATGCGCGTCATCACGCATTATGGCGGCGTAACGCCGGGAGATAGTCAGCATGAGCGTCGAATCCTTCACCCCCACGGCTTTGCAATTCACCCAAGGTGCTGCGCACAAGGTGAAGAGCCTGGTCGATGAAGAGGGGAATGATCGCTTGAAGCTGCGCGTATTCGTTACGGGCGGCGGTTGTTCAGGGTTTCAGTACGGCTTCACCTTCGATGAAGATGTGGCCGAGGACGACACCATTGTCGAGCGCGAAGGCGTAAGTCTGGTGGTTGATCCGATGAGTTTCCAGTATCTGGCCGGTGCCGAAGTCGATTACCAGGAAGGTCTGGAAGGCTCGCGCTTCGTGATCAAGAACCCGAACGCCAGCACCACTTGTGGTTGCGGGTCTTCGTTCTCGATCTGATCGCACTTCGCTGCACATAACAAAACGCCGCAGGGCTTCATGGCTCTGCGGCGTTTTGCTGTGCGTGATTTGAGTCTGGCGGTCAGGCCGGGTAGATGGCGCCGAGAATACGCAGGCCACGGGCTCCGGTGACGCTCGGCCGGTTGGCAGCGATGCCTTCGAGGCAGCAATGCGCCAGCCAGGCGAAGGCCATGGCTTCAACCCAGTCCGGATCAACACCATGCGTCGCGGTACTGGCCACGACTGCATTTGGCAGCAGGTCAGCCAGACGCTTCATTAGCGTAGCGTTGTGAGCGCCGCCGCCGCAGACCAGCAGTTCGCGAGTATCCGCTTGTGCGGTTTGCAGCGATTCGATGATGGTCAGTGCCGTCAGTTCAAGCAGTGTTGCCTGGACATTTTCAGCGGCAAAGGTTGGCAGGCGCGACAGGTGCTGTTCGAGCCAAGTCAGGTTGAACACTTCTCGGCCGGTGCTTTTCGGGCCTTTGGTCACGAAGAAAGGATCGCTGAGCAGCTCCTTCAGTAGAGCTGGCTCGACGGTGCCGGTGGCTGACCACTGTCCGTTACGATCGTAATTTTCACCGCGCTGCTGATGAATCCAGGCGTCCATCAGCACATTCCCAGGCCCGCAGTCGAAACCGGCTACAGCCTTGGTCGGCTCAATCAGACTGAGATTGCTGAAACCGCCGACATTCAAGACTGCCCGGTTACCGGTACGCTCTTCAAACAAAGCCTCATGGAAAGCCGGAACCAGCGGTGCGCCTTGACCCCCGGCAGCGACATCGCGGCTGCGGAAATCGCTGACGACGGTGATGCCGGTCAGTTCGGTCAGTAGAGCAGGGTTGCCGATTTGTACGGTGAAGCCGCGCGCCGGTTCGTGGCGAATGGTCTGGCCGTGGCTGCCGATGGCGCGAATGGCTTGTGGATCGAGTTGCTGCTGATCGAGGAGGGCGCGAATACCTTGCGCGGCGAGCTGCACCCAGTTTTGCTGGGCAATCGCCGAGCGGGCGATCTCGTCGGGGCCGCTGGCGCACAAGCCAAGCAGCTCGGCGCGCAGGGTGTCAGGCATCGGGATGTAATGCGTGGCGATCAGTTTGATCGCCGAGGTTTGCTCGATCAGAGCGATGTCCAGTCCATCGAGGCTGGTACCGGACATCACGCCAATATAGAGGGCCATGACTTAACGCTTGCTCGAAGCCAGCATCGTGGCCTTCTCTTGATCCATGCGCGCCATCAGCGGTTGGCTTTGCGCGAGGAAGCGAGCGCGTTCGGCCTTGGCAATCGGGTCTGCCATTGGCAACTTCTGGCCCAGTGGATCGACGTGAACGCCGTTGACCTGGAACTCGTAGTGCAAGTGCGGTCCGGTGGACAGGCCAGTGGTGCCGATGTAGCCGATCACTTGACCCTGCTTGACGGTACCGCCGGTTTTCACGCCTTTGGCGAAGCCTTGCATGTGCCCGTAAAGCGTGCGGTAAGTATTGCCGTGCTGGATGATCACGGTGTTGCCGTAACCACCGCGACGGCCGGCCAGCAGCACTTTGCCGTCACCAGCAGCCTTGATCGGCGTGCCGCGTGGGGCTGCGTAATCGACGCCTTTGTGGGCGCGGATCTTGTTGAGGATCGGGTGTTTGCGGCCCATGGAGAACTTCGAGCTGATGCGGGCGAAATCCACCGGAGTGCGGATGAACGCCTTGCGCATGCTGTTGCCATCTGCGGTGTAGTAACTGCTGTTGCCTTGTTTGTTGGTGTAACGCACGGCGGTGTAAGTCTTGCCGCGGTTAGTGAAACGGGCAGACAGGATCGGGCCAGTGCCTACGGCTTTACCGTTGACCACTTTCTGCTCGTAGATCACATCGAATTCATCGCCCTGGCGGATGTCTTGAGCGAAGTCGACGTCGTAGCCGAAAACGCTGGCCATATCCATGGTCATGCTATGCGACAGGCCAGCGCGAGCGGCGGACTGTGACAGAGAGCTGTTGATAACGCCGTGGACGTAAGCGGTGCGGACAGTCGGTTTGGCGGTAACCCGGTTGAATACATAACCCTTGGCATTTTTGGTCAGGGTAATGGTTTCGACGTCGCTGACCTTGCTGTGCAGATTGGTCAGTTGGCCTTCCGGGTTCAATTCGAATTCGAGTTTCTGGCCGTGCTTGAGTTGGCTGAACTGCTTGGCCTGCTTGTCGCTGGCCAGCACTTCATGGACTGCGGCGGCCGGCAGTCCGACCTTTTCAAACAATGTCGAAAGCGTATCGCCTTTGGCTACGACAACTTCACGGTGTCCCGGGGCTTTCTTTTCGGCGGCCGGAGCAGTCGCGGGAGCGGCCTGAGCGGTTTTCGCGGTGTCTTCGGCATCGTTTTCTATTTGCGCAAAGGGCGAAGCGACCGGCTCATTTGTGGCCTGAGCCGCGTCAGCAGCGTCTTGATCTTGTGTCAGTTGTTCAGCAGGACTTTCCAGTTCAAGACTCAGGGTCGTCTTTTTGGCTTCAACATCGCTGGAAGGGAATACCAGGAGCGCCAGACTGAGAAGGGCGGCGATCCCACTTGCGGCGAGCAGGTGGGTCTTAGGGTAAAGCGGTGGCGCTTTAGACGGTTCAGTGGTCATAAGTGATTTTGACTTTGAATAATGATGAATTGGAAAAGATGAATGACATGATGAAGATGAAATAACTGTATAAAATATAACCAAATCATCTCTGAAGCAAGTCTACAGACAGTCTGTCTGTGGATTGGTGTCCGTGCGCCGGGCAAAACTTGTATTTGGTGCGCGATCTTGTATGGTTGGTTCCCTTTGAATCTGAGCCTTGCGGGTCTGTTATGAAGTCGGTTGAAGAGCAGCTAGCGCTGATTAAACGTGGTGCGGAAGAACTATTGGTCGAGTCCGAGCTGATCGAGAAGCTCAAGCGCGGCCAACCGCTGCGTATCAAGGCTGGTTTTGATCCTACCGCTCCGGATCTGCACCTGGGTCACACGGTGCTTATTAATAAGCTGCGCCAGTTCCAGGAGCTGGGGCATCAGGTGATCTTCCTTATAGGTGATTTCACCGGGATGATCGGTGATCCGAGCGGCAAGAGCGCAACGCGTCCGCCGCTGACCCGTGAGCAGGTGCTGGAAAACGCCGAGACCTACAAGACTCAGGTGTTCAAGATTCTTGATCCGGCGAAAACCGAAGTTGCGTTCAACTCCACCTGGATGGATCAGATGGGGCCGGCCGACTTTATTCGTCTGACTTCGCAATACACCGTCGCTCGCATGCTCGAGCGCGATGACTTCGACAAGCGCTACACCACCAATCAGCCGATCGCCATTCATGAGTTCCTCTACCCGCTGGTTCAGGGCTATGACTCGGTGGCTCTGCGTGCGGATGTCGAGTTGGGTGGTACCGATCAGAAGTTCAATCTGTTGATGGGGCGTGAGCTGCAGCGTGCTTATGGTCAGGAGGCTCAGTGCATTCTGACCATGCCGTTGCTCGAAGGTCTGGATGGCGTGAAGAAGATGTCCAAGTCATTGGGCAACTACGTCGGTATTCAGGAAGCACCAGGTGTTATGTACAGCAAGCTGGTTTCGATTCCGGATGCGCTGATGTGGCGTTACTTCGAATTGCTCAGCTTCCGCTCGATGGATGAGATCAATGCATTCCGTGCTGATGTAGAGGCAGGTGCAAATCCGCGTGACATTAAGATCAAGCTGGCTGAAGAGATTGTTGCGCGTTTCCATGGTGAAGAGGCTGCGGCCAACGCTCATCGTGCGGCGGGCAATCGTATGAAGGATGGCGAGCTGCCGGATGATCTGCCCGAGATCGAGATCTCGGCTACAGAAGATATGCCGATCGCTGCTGTCCTTAATAAGGCAGGCCTGGTGAAGAACTCGGCGGTCGCTCGTGATCTGCTTGGTTCCGGTGGTGTGCGTATAGATGGTGAGGTGGTTGATCGCTCCTTTATATATGTACTGGGCGCGACTCACGTTTGCCAGGCTGGTAAGAAGGCATTTGCACGTATCAGGCTTAAATCTGAATAGAATTGAAATAAGGGCTTGACGGCGAATTCTAGATGTCTATAATTCGCCCCACTTCCGGCGCAGTCGAAACGGAAAACTCCTTGGTAAACAAAGAGTTATGTAGGTTTCGGCAGCAGGTAGCTTCAGTTCATCGAAGCCAAAAGGAAGTTGAAAAAGAGGTGTTGACAGCAGCGTGTAACGCTGTAGAATTCGCCTCCCGCTGAAGAGAGATCTG
>NZ_JBIUXX010000045.1:0-51244 GCF_044744235.1 Pseudomonas sp. NPDC087346 | reverse complement strand
AAGGCACACGTGACCAAGCCGGTAGTTTCCTACATCGCTGGTGTGACTGCCCCTGCGGGCAAGCGCATGGGCCATGCTGGCGCAATCATCTCTGGCGGCAAAGGCACAGCAGACGAGAAGTTTGCTGCCCTGGAAGACGCAGGCGTAAAAACCGTGCGTTCGCTGGCAGACATCGGCAAGGCTTTGTCCGAGCTGACCGGTTGGGCAATGAAGTAAGCCTCGCGCTTGATTCACGCTTTACCAGGCAGAGGCCACCTTCGGGTGGCCTTTGTCGTTTCTGGCATCAGCATCGTCAAACAGGCTCGCTCCCACATTTGAACGCATTCCAGTGTGGGAGCGAGCCTGCTCGCGAAGGCAATTTATAGTCATCTACCCAAATACATGCAAAAACGCGACACAGAAACGTCGCGTATCGGATAGTTCGCCCTCTAACAGTGCGTTTGTCAGGCAAATTCGTTAGGCTAGCAGCCATTTTTGCGTCTGCCGCCCACAAGGCATGCAACGCGCTTTAAGGGTCAGTCCCATACGGATCGACAGCATTTCCCTAATTACACAGGGCAATCCCCCTCTAAATTCCGATTCAGTAGTGTGGTATTTCCTTAATGAAAGTTTTGAAAGGTCAGGACATCCTGGCACTTGGTTTTATGACGTTTGCCCTGTTCGTCGGGGCCGGCAACATCATCTTCCCGCCTATCGTCGGCTTGCAGGCCGGGCCTCACGTCTGGATGGCGGCGCTGGGCTTTTTGATCACCGCAGTCGGTCTGCCGGTGATCACCGTCGTGGCGCTGGCGAAAGTCGGCGGCGCGATGGATGCGCTGAGCAGCCCGATCGGCAAGATCGCCGGCGGTGTACTGGCGGCTGCCTGTTACCTGGCGGTCGGCCCGTTGTTCGCGACCCCGCGTACCGCGACCGTGTCCTTCGAAGTGGGCCTGGCGCCGCTGACCGGCGAGAGCCCGCTGGCGCTGTTCCTCTACAGCTCGGTGTATTTCCTGCTGGTGTTCTTCATCTCGCTGTATCCGGGCCGTTTGCTGGATACCGTCGGCCGTTTCCTCGCGCCGCTGAAAATCATCGCACTGGCTGTACTTGGTATCGCTGCTTTCGCTCTGCCG
Source organism: Pseudomonas sp. NPDC087346 (assembly GCF_044744235.1). NCBI lineage: Bacteria > Pseudomonadati > Pseudomonadota > Gammaproteobacteria > Pseudomonadales > Pseudomonadaceae > Pseudomonas > Pseudomonas sp. NPDC087346. Next base: position 50,135 of record NZ_JBIUXX010000045.1, on the reverse strand, counting down.
GCAGGTGATATCGGCCACGGCACGCCGGAATACGTGGCAGCACCGTTCTCACAAGGCTTCATCAATGGTTACCTGACCATGGATACCCTTGGCGCGCTGGTGTTCGGTATCGTTATCGTCAACGCAATCCGCTCCCGTGGTGTCGAGTCGCCCAAGTTGATCACCCGTTACGCGATCATCGCCGGGTTGATTGCCGGCGTCGGTCTGGCACTGGTCTACATCAGCCTGTTCCGCCTCGGTTCCGGTAGCCACGAAGTAGCCGTCGGTGCTACCAACGGCGCAGCGGTATTGCATGCTTACGTGCAACACACCTTCGGTTCGCTGGGCAGTGGTTTCCTTGCGGTACTGATCTCGCTGGCGTGCCTGGTAACGGCGGTCGGCCTGACTTGCGCCTGTGCTGAATACTTCAGCCGTGTGCTGCCACTGTCCTACAAGACCCTGGTGATTATCCTCGCGGCGTTTTCGCTGCTGGTTTCCAACCTGGGTCTGACCAAGCTGATTGCGTTCTCGATTCCGGTGCTGACCGCGATCTACCCGCCGTGCATCGTTCTGGTGGCGTTGAGCTTCTGCAAGGATTTCTGGCATGAACACGGTCGCATTCTTGGCCCGGTGATGCTGGTGTCGTTCCTGTTCGGCAGCATCGACGCGCTGAAAGGTGCCGGTCTGGCCGACTGGTTGCCATCGCAGCTGTCCCATCTGCCGCTGAGCGAGCAGGGCCTGGCATGGCTGGTGCCGTGCGTGATGACCCTGGTGGTTGCAGTGATCTGCGATCGCCTGCTGGGCAAGCGCAGCGAAGTAGTGGCGTAACATTTCCTGGCCTGCCACAAGCAGGTCTGGAGCGATAAACAGAAATGCCCCGTATCAATCGATACGGGGCATTTTTTATGGGCTTCAGGCAGTGTCTTTTTCTCTGAGTCAACGTCGAAGCACTGCACAGATTTTATGTAGGAGCCGAGCTTGCTCGCGATGGCGTCGTATCAGTCGCATCATCGTTGGCTGATAAACCGCTATCGCGAGCAGGCTCACTCCCACAGGTACAGTGTTCACACCTCACAAGGAATTGCATGTCGTTCATCCAGGCTAATCTGATCCACCTGCTCGCCGCGCTGTGGTTTGTCATCTGCTGGGGCGGTTACACCCGTTATGCGAGCTGGAAGGCCCGCGACACCGCGTGTCTGGCCAGCGTGTTGCATCTGTACCGCGAAGACTGGATGCGCCGCATGTTGCTGCGTGACAACCGCATCGCCGACGCCAGCGTGATTGGCAATCTGGAGCGCAACGCCTCGTTCTTCGCCTCCAGCACGCTGATTATTCTTGCCGGTATCCTCACTGTGCTCGGCGCCTCCGAGCGCGCGGTGTCGTTGCTGGCGGACATTCCGATGGTGCAGCAGGCCTCGCAGGGCATGTCGGAGATCAAGTTGCTGTGCCTGGCGATGGTTTTCGTCTACGCCTTCTTCACCTTCAGTTGGTGCATGCGTCAGTACAACTTTGCGGCTGTATTGGTCGGCTCCGCGCCGATGGTCGGTGAGCGGCACGTCTCGGAGCAGGAGCGCAAAGCCTTCGCATTGCGAGCTGCGCGGGTGATTTCGATGGCGGCCAACCAGTTCAACTTCGGTCTGCGTTCCTATTACTTCGGCATGACCATGCTGGCGTGGTTTGTCAGCCCGTGGCTGTTCATGTTGATGAGCACCGGGGTGGTGCTGGTGTTGTACCGCCGCGAGTTTCACTCCGACGTTCTCGACGTGATGGTCTATACCCCTACAGAGGCGCCGTTGCCCGAAACCAATAAAGAGGCTGTTTGATGAGTATTCCGTTCTGGTGTGTGTTTATCAGTGCTTTGCTGATCTACGTGGCGCGTATGCCGGTGGCCAAGGCCATGAAAGAGCAGGGCGGTTACAACAATCACCTGCCGCGCCAGCAACAGGCGCAGCTCACCGGTTACGGCGCTCGGGCACTGGCGGCGCATCAGAACAGCATCGAAGCCTTTATCTTGTTTGCGGTGGGTGTGCTGATGGCGCATACCACGCAAACGGCAGGATGGTTGATCGATACACTGGCGATCATCTTTGTGATCGCGCGGATTCTCTATTTGTGGCTTTACCTGGCTGATCAGCCATCACTGCGCAGCCTCGTCTGGTTTGTCGGCTTAGTGTGTTCGTTGTTGCTGATGATTAGTCCGACTTTTAGAACTATCTTGCTCTAATAGGGCATTACCAAAAAATGACAGGCAAAAGAAAACCCGCACTTGGCGGGTTTTCTTTTTCTGCTGCAAAAAGCCGATTATTGCTTTTTGGCAGCTTCGTCTTGTGCAGCCTGGTTCGATTCAGCCTGAGCTTTGGCAGCTTCGGCGTTTTCTTTCGCTGCGTCGTTCACTTTATCCTGAGCTTTGCTCATGTCCTGCTGTGCTTGTTCAGCATGTTGGTTAGCATCTTGAGCTTTGTCCTCGGATTTTTTATCGCAGGCAGCGAGACCGAGGGAAGCGGTCAACATCAAGGCAATAGCTAAAGTCTTACGCATGGGGTGTTTCTCCTTATGGAAAATAACTACTGGCCTTAAGAGCGCGGTGCCTGAGGTTAAGTTCCTCATTTCTTTCAGATATATAAGTTTGTTTCGCGGTGGAACTTTTGTCGTTCTGGCTACTACTCGAAACAGCTTCTAACAAGAGTATTTATCACATGGCCGAAAACCCCGTTTTTGAGCGTGCGACGCGATTTCTCTCGGCATTGCGCCATTGTCAGGTGCTCGGCTTGAAAGTGCACAGCGCCAGCAACGACGGCCTCACGGTGATCCTGCCGTATAGCGCGCAAATCGTCGGCAATCCGCAGACTGGCGTTATCCACGGGGGCGCGATCACCTCGTTAATGGACACCGCGTGTGGCATGTCGACCCTATGCGTGCTGCCGGAATTCGAGGTGTGCCCGACGCTGGATTTGCGCATCGACTACATGCACGCCGCCGAACCGCACAAGGATGTCTACGGTTTCGCCCAGTGCTATCGGGTGACCACCGACGTGATCTTCGCCCGTGGTTTCGCTTATCAGGACGATCCCGAGCAGCCAATCGCGCATGTCGTCGGCACTTTCATGCGCATGGGCAAAGGCATCAAGGGCACCAAAGGTTTCGGTGGCGCAATCAAGGGAGCCGGGCAATGAGCGATGACCTCAAGCAGCAACTACAGGATGCACATGAGCAGGGCGACTACGCGCCACTGCTGAAGCTGATCCCATATGCCGGGCTGATCGGCATCGAGTGTTCGCGGGTCGGCGATGAGTTGCTGTTCAAGCTGCCAGCGAACAAGGACAACATTGGTAACCCTTTATTGCCGGCGATCCACGGCGGGGTGATTGCCGGGTTTATGGAGCTGGCTGCGGCCCTGCATCTGTTGATCTTCACCGGGGCGCCGGGCGTGCCGAAGATCATCGACTTCTCCCTTGATTACCTGCGGGCCGGGCAGTTTCGCGATACGTGGGCCAAGTGTCAGGTCTGCCGCCAGGGTCGCCGGGTCGCCAACGTGGCGATTACTGCGTGGCAAAGCACCGAAGGCGAGCCAATCGCTACTGCCCGGGCGCACTTCAAAATTGATGAGCCCTTGAAATCCTGAACGCTGCCCCCAACTCAGAGAACAACCCGCCGCAGACCATTTGGGTCGCGGCCACTGCCATCTGATTGGAGTTTGATGACCATGAGTGTGGAAACTCAAAAGGAAACCCTGGGCTTCCAGACCGAGGTGAAGCAACTGCTGCACCTCATGATCCATTCGCTGTATTCCAACAAGGAAATCTTCCTTCGCGAATTGATCTCGAACGCCTCTGACGCTGTCGATAAATTGCGCTTCGAAGCCCTGGCCAAGCCAGAGTTGCTCGAAGGTGGCGCCGACCTGAAAATCCGTGTGAGCTTCGACAAGGACGCCAAGACCGTCACCCTCGAAGACAACGGCATCGGCATGAACCGCGACGATGTGATTGCCCACCTGGGTACCATCGCCAAGTCGGGCACCGCCGATTTCATGAAAAACCTGTCCGGCGACCAGAAAAAAGATTCTCACCTCATCGGCCAGTTCGGTGTTGGTTTCTACTCGGCATTCATCGTTGCCGATCAGGTTGATGTGTACAGCCGTCGCGCCGGCACCCCGGCCAGCGAAGGCGTGCACTGGTCGTCGAAAGGCGAGGGCGAGTTCGAAGTCGCCAACATCGACAAACCAGAGCGCGGCACCCGTATCGTCCTGCACCTGAAGGCTGCTGAAGACGAGTTCGCCGATGGCTGGCGTCTGCGCAACATCATCAAGAAGTACTCCGACCACATCGCTCTGCCGATCGAGTTGCCGAAAGAAGTCACGGCTGCTGAAGGCGAAGATACCGCCGCTGTTGAATGGGAAACCGTCAACCGCGCCAGCGCTCTGTGGACCCGTCCTCGCACTGAAGTGAAGGACGAGGAATACCAGGAGTTCTACAAGCACATCGCCCACGACTTTGAAAACCCGCTGGCCTGGAGCCACAACAAAGTCGAAGGCAAGCTCGAATACAGCTCGCTGCTGTACGTGCCGGCCCGTGCACCGTTCGACCTGTACCAGCGTGAAGCGCCGAAAGGCCTGAAGCTGTACGTGCAGCGCGTGTTCGTCATGGATCAGGCCGAGTCGTTCCTGCCGCTGTACCTGCGCTTCATCAAAGGTGTGGTCGATTCCAACGATTTGTCGCTGAACGTGTCGCGAGAAATCCTGCAGAAAGACCCGATCATCGACTCGATGAAATCGGCGCTGACCAAGCGCGTGCTGGACATGCTGGAAAAACTGGCGAAGAACGAGCCTGAGCAATACAAAGGCTTCTGGAAAAACTTCGGTCAGGTCATGAAAGAAGGCCCGGCAGAAGATTTCTCCAACAAGGAAAAAATCGCTGGCCTGCTGCGTTTCGCATCGACCAATGGCGATGACGGCGAGCAGATCGTTGGTCTGGCCGACTACCTGGCGCGCGCCAAGGAAGGTCAGGACAAGATCTACTACCTGACCGGCGAAACCTACGCACAGGTCAAGAACAGCCCGCACCTGGAAGTCTTCCGCAAGAAAGGCATCGAAGTGTTGCTGCTGACCGACCGTATCGACGAGTGGCTGATGAGCTACCTCAGCGAATTCGACGGCAAGAGCTTTGTCGACGTGGCGCGTGGTGACCTCGATCTGGGCAACCTGGACTCGGAAGAGGACAAGAAAGCCGCAGAAGAAGTCGCCAAGTCCAAAGAAGGTCTGGTCGAGCGTCTGAAAGCAGCCTTGGGCGACTCGGTTGCCGAAGTGCGGGTTTCCCATCGCCTGACCGACTCGCCGGCCATTCTGGCTATCGGTGAGCAGGATCTGGGTCTGCAAATGCGCCAGATCCTCGAAGCGAGCGGGCAGAAAGTGCCGGACTCGAAGCCAATCTTCGAATTCAACCCGGCTCACCCGTTGATCGAGAAACTCGACGGCGAGCAGAGCGAAGAGCGTTTTGGCGACCTGTCGCACATCCTCTTCGATCAGGCAGCATTGGCTGCTGGCGACAGCTTGAAAGATCCGGCGGCTTACGTACGCCGTCTGAACAAGCTGCTGGTTGAGCTGTCGGTTTAATCAAGTTGCAAAAAAACCCGCTTCGGCGGGTTTTTTCATTCTGGTGTTTAACAAGTAGGAGTCAGAAATGAGCCAAGTCACTGTACGTTCCGTGGTCTATCAGATTGACGGCCAGCCTTATGAAGGTCGATTGGCGTTCGGCGCCGATCACCAGGGCGCACGCCCGGGCCTGTTGATGGCGCCGAACTGGATGGGCGTCAGCGCCGGTGCGGAAGAAATCGCCAAATCGGTCGCGGCCAAGGGCTACGTGGTGTTGATTGCTGACGTCTACGGTCAGGCCGTGCGTCCACAGAATGGCGATCAGGCCGGCGCGGCGATGATGCCGTTGAAGAACGACCGCGCCTTGCTGCGCAAGCGCATGCAAGCGGCGTTCGAGCAATTGCAGAAGCAGGGCGAAGCGGCGGTTGATACGTCGAAACTGGCGGTGTTCGGTTTCTGCTTCGGCGGTTGCTGTGCACTGGATCTGGCGCGTACCGGTGCGCCGGTGAAGGCTGCGGTGTCGTTCCACGGCACGCTGGATTCGCCGAACCCGGCGGATGCGAAGAACATCAAAGGCTCGGTGCTGGTGCTGCACGGTGCTTCCGATCCGTTGGTGCCGAAAGAGCAGTTGCCAGCGTTCGAAGATGAAATGAACGCGGCGGGCGTGGATTGGCAATTGACTAGCTACGGCGGTGCGGTGCATTCGTTTACCGATCCGCATGCCAATGTGCCGGGCAAGATGATGTACGACGCGAAGACCGCTGCGCGGGCGTTTGTGTCGATGCATAACTTGCTGGATGAAGTGTTCAAAGGCTGATTGGGTTATCGGGCGCTGACTTGGTCGGTGCCTGACAGGGCCTCTTCGCTGGCAAGCCAGCTCCCACAGTTTACGAGTCGTTTGCAAAATCTGTGTTCGACTCGAAAACCTGTGGGAGCTGGCTTGCCAGCGAAGACTGACTCACAGGCGATACCAGACTTAAGGCAGTTCGATCCGCTCGACTTCCCCCGGCACCGTAGGCCAATCCCCGGCCGCCCATTTGCGCCGCGCCTCATCAATCGCCGCCGGATCGCTCCCACAGTTTACGAGTCGTTTGCAAAATCTGTGTTCGACTCGAAAACCTGTGGGAGCTGGCTTGCCAGCGAAGACTGACTCACAAGCGATACAAGAATCAGGGCAGTTCGATCCGCTCGACTTCCCCCGGCACCGTCGGCCAATCCCCGGCCGCCCACTTGCGCCGTGCCTCATCAATCATTGCTGGATCACTCGCGACAAAATTCCAGTTGATCCGCCGTGGCCCGTCCAGCGCTGCTCCGCCGAATACCACGGCATGCACATCACTTTCAGCAAACAGGCTCATCTCTTCCCCGGTCGGCAACACCACCAGCGTATTGGGCTCGATTACCTCGCCATTGAGCTGCGCATCGCCGCTCAACACATACAGCGCCCGCTCTTCATGCTCGGTGGGAATCAGCAGGGTCGTCGCTGTCTGCATTTTTACTTCGGCATACAAAGTAGGAGAAAGCACCGGCACCGGCGATTCCAGACAAAAGCCTGACCCGGCAATCATTCGGATCTGTACGCCGAGGCTGTCACTGACCGGTAGGGTCGAGGCCGGGTGATGGCTGTAATGTCCCGGGCCTTGTTCGTGTTCCTTGGGCGAGGCCAGCCAGATCTGCAAGCCGTGAAACCTGAAACCGCTGTCCTTCAATGGCTCAGGCGTACGCTCGACGTGGGCGATGGCGCTGCCGGCGGTCATCCAGCTGACGTCACCGGCGCTGACCACTTGGTCCGAGCCAAGACTGTCTTTGTGCTGGATCTTCCCGTCAAACAAATAGGTGAGGGTCGACAGGCCGATATGCGGATGCTGTCGGATGTTCATGCCTTTGCCTGCCGGATAAACCGTTTCCAGCATGTGGTCGAAAAACACGAAAGGCCCGACGCTGCGGCACTTGGCTGACGGCAGCGGGCGCAGAATCGGCTGGCCTTCGACGTCTTCGGCGCGGGGGCGGATGATCAGGGTTTGCGGGTCCATGGTGCATTCCAGGCTGAGCGGGTGATGCGATGAGCATAACCCGCCGCAGCCCGGGTGTTGATTACTGGCTGTCGAAGCCTTGTGGGGCGTGGGTTTCGATGGTGACTTCACTGGTGGTCATCAGTTTGTGAATCGGGCAGCGGTCGGCAACCCGGTACAACTCTTCGCGCTGAGCATCTGTCAGCACGCCTTTGAGGGTGAGAGTGACGTGCAGCGCGTATTTGCCTTTCTGTTCTTCACTGTTGTCGCGTTTGACCTCGACGCCAACCCCGGTCAGCGGGATGTCTTTTTTCTTGGCGTACATCTTCAGGGTCAACGCCTTGCAGGCGCCGAGGGCCGCATCGAAGTAATCGTGCGGCTCCGGGGCCGAGCCTTCGCCGCCGACGGCAACCGGGGCATCGGCGAATAATTCGTGGTCATCGATCTGTACGGTGTGACGCAAACCTTCGGCGGAGACGGTATTGACGGTAACGGTCATGGGAACCTCACTGGCAGTAGGAAAAGTCATTCGATCAAAAAAAGACCTTGAAGTTATAGAGCATTCCCACAGGCGTGCGTTCCACTTTCCTGCGTGGTGAACCCTTGTTGTCTGATCGGGGTCTAGCCTATGCCCCTTTAATGGAGATGAATTGTGTCCTTGTTGCGTTCGAGTTTCGCCTGTCTGTTGTTATTTGCCGGTAGCGCCCAAGCCCGGGAATACACCTACAGCGATGCGCACCTGCATTACGTGGATTTTTTCCAGGAAACCGCCGGTATGGCGAAACTGCTCACGGCCATGGCGGACAACTCCATTGAGCATGTGATGATTTCCGGTATTCCGGTGGCCAAGAAATGGCACGAAGATGAACCGAAGCGCCCGCGTTATTACGCCGGTGATGACGCCGATGCCTATTGGTACAGCGCCACTGACGTGATCGTCGCCGATGCGGTGCAGAAACTGACCCCCGAGCAGCGCCAGCACTTCCATCCGTTTCTGTCCGGTTTTAATCCCAACGACAAGAACTCCGCCGCGCACATCCAGCGCATGCTCGACCTGTATCCGGGGCTATGGCAGGGCATCGGCGAAGTGTTTACCCGCCACGACGATCTCACCGCACTGACCTCTGGCGACACGCCGCGCGCCAACAACGAGGCGATGGTGCGCATCTACCATCTGGCGGCGGAAAACGATCTGCCGGTGATGCTGCATTCCAACATCACCTCCAAGCGTGAGAAGAATCCGCTGTACCTCCAGGAAATCGAGGAGCCGCTGCGTAATCATCCGCACACACGGTTCATCTGGGCGCATGCCGGCACCAGCGCCGAGATTCATCGGCATCAGACACATCTCAAGTTCCTGCTGCCAACAGTGACTCGTCTGCTAGAGGCTTATCCAAATCTGTATATCGATCTGTCGTGGAGCATGCTCACCCCGTATCTGTTGGACGAGCAGGGCAAGCCGCGCCCGGAGTGGTTGCGCTTGGTCGAGAAGTACCCAGAGCGTTTCATGCTCGGTTCGGACGTTGTAGGGCGTTTCAATAAACTTGGTAAGGAAATGCACAGCTTTCAGCCGTTCCTCGATGCCTTGCCAGAAGACGTCGCCCGAAAAGTGGCGCGGGATAACTTCCTGGCGATCTTGCCGCGAACGGTGCTGAAGTCCGAGAAAAGTACGCTGAATCGTTAATGCCGCAGGTTCGAAGTATTAAGGCCTTTTGATATCACGTTTTGGTCTTACGCAAATTTGCCCTGGGCCGATACCTTCTAAAGCAACCAGCTGCAGGTAGATGCAGCGCTTTTGGAAGGAACCAGAGCAATGAGTATCCGTAGTCTGAATATCGCGCCCCGTGCCGGGTTGGGATTTGGCCTGTTGGCACTGATGGTGTTTGCCCTTGGGGCGTTCGCGCTGCTGCAAATGGCCAACATGCGGGCGCAATCCGATGAGGTCGATAACAACTGGCTGCCCAGCGTGATGGCAGTCGGCGAAATGAGTCAGGACATGCTGCGCCTGCGGGCGCTGACCATGCGCCTGTTGCTCAATCGCGATTCGCAGGCGCTGGAGCAGAATGTCGCCAAGCTCGATGAGCTGCGCGGCGTGTTGAGCGAAGCCCAACAGCGTTATGACGTGCTGATCGTACTGCCCGAGGAGCGCAAGTTGTTTGATCGCTTCAAGGTCGCCGAACACAAGTATCTCGAGCTTCAGGCGCAGGTGATGCAGCTGTCTGCGCAGAATCGGGTCGAAGAGGCGGCGGCGATTCTCAATAGTCAGATGAGCCCGCTGGCCGACGATATGGCGGTGACCCTGCGGGAACTGGTCGAGCTGAACAAGCACAACGCCAATCTGGCGACTGAAGCGGCACGGCTGGTGTTCATCAATTCACGGGTGTGGGTCGGAGTGATGATCGGCGTTACCGCGCTGATCACCATCGGCCTGGCACTGTTGCTGACGCGCAGCATTGTCTTGCCGCTGGCGCAGTCTTTGGGGGTGGCTGAAGTGGTGGCGGGTGGTGATCTGACTGGCGAAATCAACATCTCCGGCAGCGACGAGCCCGCGCGGCTGCTGCACGCCTTGAAAAGTATGCAGCACAACCTGCGGGAGACCATTCGCCGGATTTCCGAATCCTCCAGCCAATTGGCTTCTGCATCAGAAGAATTGAGCTGCGTGACCGAGGACGCCACCCGTGGGCTGCACCAGCAAAGCCTGGAGATCGAACAGGCCGCGACGGCGGTGAATCAGATGACCGCCGCTGTGGAAGAAGTCGCGAGCAATGCTGTGGCGACTTCAGAGGCGTCACGCGAGTCCGACCGCATCGCCCAGCACGGTCGCGAGCAGGTTCAGCAGACCGTAACGTCAATCGAGTTTCTGGCCGAGGACGTCACGGCCAATGTCACGCAAGTTGAGGATCTGGCGCTGAAGGTTCACGGCATCAGCAAAGTGCTGGACGTGATCCGTTCAATTGCCGAGCAGACCAATCTGCTGGCGCTTAACGCCGCCATCGAGGCGGCGCGGGCGGGGGATGCCGGGCGTGGTTTTGCGGTGGTCGCCGATGAGGTGCGGGCGCTGGCGCATCGCACGCAGCAGTCGACTCAGGAGATTGAGCAGATGATCGGCGGTATCCGCCAAGGCACTGATTCGGCGGTCAGTTCGATGCAGCAGAGCAACACCCGTGCACGGTCGACGCTGGAACTGGCCAAGGCTGCGGGTGTGGCGCTGGAGGAGATTGCTTCGGCATTCACCTTGATCAACGAGCGCAATCTGGTGATCGCCAGCGCTTCGGAAGAGCAGGCAGCGGTGGCGCGGGAGGTGGATCGCAATCTGATGAATATCCGCGATCTGGCGATGCAGACGTCGGCGGGGGCCAATCAGACCAGTGCGGCGAGTCAGGAACTGTCGCGGCTGGCGGTGGATTTGAACAGTATGATGGCTAAATTTTCGGTTTGACCTAAACGCACAACGATATCCATGTAGTAGCTGCGGCACGCTGCGATCTTTTGATGTTGCTTTAAAGATCAGGATCAAAAGATCGCAGCCTCGTTTCACTCGACAGCTCCTACAGGGAGTTTCTGGCGTTGTAGAAATGGCAGGCATAAAAAAGCCCCGCATCTGCGGGGCTTTTCGGTGTTGCGGTGGATCAGCTGCCTTTAACGGTTTTGCCGTTGACCGTGCCGTCCTGGAGCATGATGTTGTATTCCTTGCCGTCGGTTTCAACCTGTTGCAGGCGAACCAGCAGGTAATCCCAATCCTTGGCGAACCACATGACCGTGATGCGCTTGCTTTGTGTCGGGTCACGTACGCGCTCGACCTTGATCGCCTCGATCTGGCCAGCCTTGGTGTCGACTTTCTCCGAGCCCAGCACGCGGAAGTCGTAGGTATCGACTTCGCCATCATCGACAACCTGATAGCTCATGCTTTTCTTGCCGGCGGCCACGTCATGCTGAAGAGCCAGCTGATAGGTGGATTTGTCGACCATGCCACGGTTCAGCGGAATCTTCACCGGGTCGCCACGGTCGGTACCGGTGACCATTTTGGCATTCCAGTCGAAGTCCAGATCGGCCTTTTTGGCTTTGCCCAGACCTCCACGCTCGAAGTGGTAGGACTGCGGCAGCAATGTGTCCTTGTCCAGTGTCAGGGTGCTTTCTTCGGTCAGGCTGGCGATCATCATCGACGCCTTGAAGCTGAGCTTCCAGACGCCGTTGGCTTCCTTGGTCAGGCTGCGCGAGGCGGAGCCGCTCATCGGCAGTTGTTTCCAGTCAGCGGTGTAGCTGGCGGAGTACGGTTGAAGGTCTGCTGCCTGTGCGAAGGGCAGGGCAAGCAGAGCGCAAGCGAAGAGCAGGGCGCGACGCATAAAATCTCCTAGTTTCGAATCAAGTGGCCGCTGGCCGCGAGTAACTGGCCGTCCAGTAAAGCACCTTGCTCGCCGAGTGCCAGGCGGTTTTCGGCAAACCAGCGAACGGCCATCGGGTAGATCAGGTGTTCCTGAACATGTACTCGCTGCGCCAGACTCTGCGGCGTGTCGTGCAACTCTACCGGTAATACTGCCTGTACGACCAGTGGTCCGCCATCGAGTTCCTCGGTGACGAAGTGTACGGAGCAGCCGTGTTCAGTATCGCCGGCCTCCAGCGCACGCTGATGAGTGTGTAACCCTTTGTATTTGGGTAGCAGCGACGGATGGATATTCAGCAGGCGACCCTGATAGTGGCGTACGAAATCAGCGCTGAGAATGCGCATGAAACCGGCCAGTACCACGAGTTTGGGATTGAATTCGTCGATCAGTTCGATCAGAGCAGCATCGAAGGCCTCGCGACCTTCAAATGCCTTGTGATCCAGCGAGCGGGTGGCGATACCCGCGTCACTGGCGCGTTGCAGGCCGTAGGCGTCGGCGCGGTTGGAAATCACCGCAGCGAGGCGAACCGGGCTGTCGCCGGTCCGCGTGCTGTCGATCAAAGCCTGCAAGTTACTGCCGGTGCCGGACAACAGCACCACGACATCACAGGTTGCGGACATTAATGAGCCTTAAGGTTCTTCAGTTCAACCTGAGCAGCGCCTTCGGCAGCTACAGCGATCTGACCGATGACCCAAGGCTGCTCGCCCGCTTCACGCAGGGTGTTCAGGGTGATTTCAACGTGTTCCTGAGCCACGCAGATGACCATGCCTACGCCGCAGTTCAGCACGCGGTGCATTTCGGTCTCGTCGACGTTGCCTTTCTCTTGCAGCCAGTCGAACACGGCAGGGCGATTCCAGCTGGCCACGTCAACCACCGCTTGTGCGCCTTTTGGCAGAACGCGCGGGATGTTGTCGAGCAGGCCGCCACCGGTGATGTGGGCCATGGCTTTGACTGCGCCGGTGTCTTTGATCAGCTTGAGCAGCGGCTTCACGTAGATGCGGGTCGGGGCCATCAGCAGATCGGTCAGCGGTTTGCCGTCGAGCTGGATGTTTTCGATGTCTGCACCGGAGACTTCGATGATCTTGCGGATCAGCGAGTAGCCGTTGGAGTGCGGGCCGGACGATGGCAGGGCGATCAGGGCGTCACCGGTAGCGACTTTCGAGCCGTCGATGATTTCCGATTTTTCCACGACGCCGACGCAGAAGCCGGCCAGGTCGTAGTCTTCGCCTTCGTACATGCCAGGCATTTCAGCGGTTTCGCCGCCAACCAGCGAGCAACCGGACAGTTCGCAGCCAGCGCCGATGCCGGTGACAACCTGAGTCGCGGTTTCGACGTTGAGTTTGCCGGTGGCGTAGTAATCGAGGAAGAACAGCGGCTCGGCGCCGCACACCACCAGATCGTTGACGCACATGGCGACCAGGTCGATGCCGATGCTGTCGTGCTTGTTCAGGTTCAGCGCCAGACGCAGCTTGGTGCCGACGCCGTCGGTACCGGAAACCAGCACTGGCTGCTTGTAGCCGGCCGGGATTTCGCAGAGGGCGCCGAAACCGCCCAGGCCGCCCATGACTTCCGGGCGCGCAGATCGCTTGGCGACGCTCTTGATGCGTTCGACCAATGCTTCACCGGCGTCGATGTCTACACCGGCGTCCTTGTAGCTCAGGGAGGGTTGCTTGCTCATGATCCAGGCCTTTAGGGGGGATTCAGGGGTAACGACCGAGTCCAGCAGGAACGCCGAAATCGACAGGGGCGATTGCCTCACGCGAATTTCGAGGTGCCGGGCTGTTGCCGGTCTGCGAAGGCGCGCGATTTTATCAGGCTTGAGGGGCAGCGGCCATCCTCACGCCGACGGGCAGGGGCATATCACCTGAAATTTTTTGCAATTGAGCGTTCTGAGTGCCTGTATAAGGTGTGGCGATTAACCGTCTATCGTTATCACTGTGCAAAAACTTACCGCCGCCGTGTGAATGTTTTGCAACGGCCGATGGTCACAGCCTTGCTCAACCGGTTTACGCGGCCTGTTCCAGCCGCTCCTGTCGACGGGAATTTTCCATGCGTTTTTGTAAATTGTTGTTTGTGGGTTGCTTGTCACTGATCAGTCTGGCGAGTCATGCCGAAAACCTTAAAGGCCTTTATCAAGTGCGTCAGCCGGTCAATGGCCAGGCGCCGGAAGAGCGTGATCGCGCCACTCAGGCGGCGCTGGACACGCTGGTGCTGCGTCTGACCGGCGATCCGAAAGCGCCGCAGAATCCGGGCCTGGCAGCGATTCGCAAGGACCCGCAGCAAATCATCAGTCAGTTCGGTTTTGACGCCGGGCCGCCGGAAGTGCTCAAGGTCGATTTCGATCCGGCCACTACCGAACAGGCGCTGCGCCGCGCCGGGCTGTCATTGTGGGGTGCCAGCCGGCCGTCGATTCTGAGTTGGTGGCTGAATGATTCGACTGAAGGTTCGAGTCTGGTTGGTGACGGTCAGGCGGCTGCCGCGCCGTTGCGGGCTGCCGCGCAACATCGTGGTCTGCCGTTGCGTTTGCCGCTGGCGGATCTTAGTGAGCAACTGGTCGCCACCGCGCCGGCGCTGGAAGGCACTGATCCTGCGCCACTGCACGGCGTCTCCGAGCGCTACAACGCCGACGCCATGTTGGCGGTGCATGCGCATGAGGAGGGCGGACAGTGGACGGCCAAGTGGCATTTGTGGCTGGGCGATCAAAAAGAGGCGGGCAGCGTGCAGGGCGCCGATCAGGCCGCCGTGGCCGACGCAGTGATGCTGGCGGTTGCCGAGCGTCTGGCGCCGCGCTTCGTCGCCAAGCCGGGTGTGTCGGGCCAGCAGACTCTGGAAGTGCAGGGGATGAATCTGGAGCATTACGCTACGTTGCTGCGGTTGCTCGAACCGTTCGGCATGCGTCTGCAAAGTGTTGATGGTGATCGTATCGTCTATCAGGTCAATGGCAGCGCTGATCAATTGCGTGCGCAATTGTCGCTGGCGCGGTTGCAGGAAGTGCCGGCCGACGCGCCGGCACCCGTTGCGCCGCCGCCAGCCCCGGTCGACGGTGCGGCGCCGGTTGTAGCGCCGGCACCAACACCAGTGGCGCCGTCGTTACGGTTTCGCTGGTAAGTCTTTCCTTATATAGAAGCAGCAGGAGTGGTACATGGCCGATTCGCGGCGTTGGTTCTGGCTCGGCGGGGTAGTCCTGCTTTGCGCGTTTGTCTGGTTGCTGCATCCGATCCTCACGCCGTTCCTGGTGGCGCTGCTGCTGGCGTATCTGTTCGATCCGCTGGTGGATCGTCTGGAACGCCTCGGCCTGTCGCGAACGTGGGGCGTGATCGCGGTGTTTGCCTTGTTCACGCTGATCGTCACCGCGCTGTTGCTGGTGCTGGTGCCGATGCTCGCCAAGCAGTTACTGCGTCTGTACGAACTGGCGCCGCAAATGCTCGACTGGCTGCAACACACGGCGTTGCCGTGGGGGCAATCGAAGCTGGGGCTGTCGGACGGCTTCTGGAAGTTCGATAAAGTCAAAGCGGCGATCAGCGAGCACATGGGCCAGACCACTGACATTGTCAGTGTGGTGCTGAGTCAGGCCACGGCTTCGAGTCTGGCGTTGATCGGCTGGCTGGCCAATCTGGTGCTGATCCCGGTGGTGAGCTTCTACTTGCTGCGTGATTGGGACGTGATGATGGCGAAGATCCGCAGCCTGCTGCCGCGTGATCGGGAAGAAACCATCGTCTCGCTGGCCGGCGAATGTCACGAAGTGCTTGGCGCGTTCGTGCGCGGGCAATTGCTGGTGATGCTGGCGCTGGGGGTGATTTACGCGGCGGGCCTGATGATTGTCGGCCTGGAGTTGGGGCTGTTGATCGGCCTGATCGCAGGTCTGGCGGCCATCGTGCCGTACATGGGCTTTGTGATTGGTATCGGCGCGGCGCTGATTGCCGGCCTGTTCCAGTTTGGCGGCGATCTGTACCCTATGATCGGGATAGTCGCGGTGTTCATGATCGGTCAGGCGCTGGAAGGCATGGTGTTGACGCCATTGCTGGTCGGCGACCGGATCGGCCTGCACCCGGTCGCGGTAATCTTCGCGATTCTGGCGGGCGGCGAATTGTTCGGTTTCACCGGCGTGTTGCTGGCATTGCCGGTGGCGGCGGTGATCATGGTGCTGGTGCGCCATGTGCACGATCTGTACAAGGATTCCGACATTTATAGCGGGACGGACGAGCCCGAGCTTTAATCGCTCAGGCGGGCAGCCCGGTGGTTCACCGGGTTGGCCCGTGTTTTGCGGGCGTAACGGTTGCAGCAGCGTCAGAGAAACTGTCATAAAACCAGTGCGTTAACGCAAACCTTTGATTTTGCTTGGGGTCTGTTGCATTGTGCGCTTCGCTTCACGGGTATAAACTTCGCAAACTTTACACAGAGGCCACTAACGGTTCCTTGAGAACTGTTCAGTCAGCATGAAACCGATTCAGCTGCCCCTAGGTGTGCGTCTGCGTGACGACGCCACCTTTATCAACTACTACCCAGGCGCCAATGCCGCTGCACTCGGCTATGTCGAGCGCCTATGCGAAGCCGACGCCGGGTGGACCGAAAGTCTGATCTATCTGTGGGGCAAGAACGGCGTAGGGCGTACGCATCTGTTGCAGGCAGCCTGCCTGCGCTTCGAACAGATGGGTGAAGCGGCGGTGTATCTGCCGCTGGCCGAATTGATGGATCGCGGTATCGAAATCCTCGACAACCTTGAACAGTACGAACTGGTTTGTCTCGATGACTTGCACGCCGTAGCGGGCAAGGC
Organism: Pseudomonas sp. NPDC087346; assembly: GCF_044744235.1. NCBI lineage: Bacteria > Pseudomonadati > Pseudomonadota > Gammaproteobacteria > Pseudomonadales > Pseudomonadaceae > Pseudomonas > Pseudomonas sp. NPDC087346. The sequence goes on along the minus strand of NZ_JBIUXX010000045.1, from coordinate 33,401 downwards.
TGATTGGGAAGAGGCGCTGTTTCATCTGTTCAATCGACTGCGTGACAGCGGTCGGCGTCTGCTGATCGCAGCCTCCACCTCGCCACGCGAGCTGCCGGTAAAACTGGCTGACTTGAAATCGCGCCTGACCCTGGCGTTGATTTTCCAGATGCGTCCTCTCTCCGATGAAGACAAACTGCGTGCCTTGCAATTGCGCGCATCGCGTCGTGGTCTGCACCTGACCGATGAAGTCGGACATTTTATTTTGACTCGCGGCACCCGCAGCATGAGTGCACTGTTCGATCTGCTCGAACAGCTCGATCAGGCCTCCTTGCAGGCTCAGCGCAAGCTGACAATTCCCTTCCTCAAAGAAACTCTCGGCTGGTAGCAAACGTCCTGAAACTGCGGCTTGTAGCGGGTTTCGGCATATTTCAGGCGCCAGAAAATCCGCTTTCCTGCACGCTGTGCAGGCCGCGTATCGATTCAAATGGGCTTAAGCGCTTAGATGTAAACGAGAAACCGGGAAGTCACAAAAAGATCGATTGAATTTGCAAATGAGGTTGATAGCGGGCATAGTCTCGGCTTCTTTACAACTATCAGCCACGGTCGTGCCCATGCTAAAGCGCTTCGCACCCCTCGTGCCTCTCGCACTTGTCACCCTGTTGTACGGTTGCGCTGCTCACTCTCCAGTCCAAGAGCAGCAACAACAGGCTAAAAATTCTGCTACTGCCCAGTCTTCCGTTATTTACCAGGAAGAGCTGGCAACCGAAAAAGAACTGGCCGATTTCAACGGCAGCAAGCCTTACCAGCTTCCAGTTCTGGCCGACAGCATCCTCGAACGCGGCATGTCTCTGATCGGTACCCGTTACCGTTTCGGCGGTACCTCTGAAGCCGGTTTCGATTGCAGCGGTTTCATCGGCTACCTGTTTCGTGAAGAGGCCGGCATGAATCTGCCGCGCTCCACCCGCGAAATGATCAACGTTGATGCGCCGCTGGTAGCGCGCAGCAACCTTGAGCCGGGCGATCTGCTGTTCTTCGCCACCAATGGTCGTCGCGGTCGTGTAAGCCACGCCGGGATCTACCTGGGTGACAACCAGTTCATTCACTCCAGCAGTCGTCGCAGCGGCGGTGTTCGCATCGACAACCTGGGTGACAGCTACTGGAGCAAGAGCTTCATCGAAGCCAAGCGCGCACTTGCCAACGCGCCGACTGTAGTCACCGCTCGCAAGTAATTTCCCCCGTTGTCGCTGCCTTCGTGGCGACAAAACGGGTTCCGGCAACGGAGTAGACACAGACTTTACAGGGTGAAGTTAAAGTCTTACTTGAAGTTTGCCGCGTAGCCGCTAGAATCTTGAATCTATATTGATGGCAAACCGCCTGCGTACCCACGCAGGCGGTTTTGTTTTCTGTCCTTCCGGCAGAAAAAGCCGCAGCCAGATCAGGATGTTCTGCTAATGACGATGTCGGCCCGCCTCACATTGATGTTCTTCGCAGCGCTGCTCAGCGCCTGCGCCAGTCGCACGCCACCGCCAGCGCCGGTGGTTCGCGCTCCCGTGGTGTTCGGTTCCTCCCAGGCTTTTTCTCCCGCCGCTGAAGATGTGCTGTTCCGCGCACTCGGTCTGGTGGGCACGCCTTATCGCTGGGGCGGCAACACGCCGGACTCGGGTTTTGATTGCAGCGGCCTGATCGGTTTTGTTTACCGTGACGCTGCCGGCATCAACCTGCCGCGCTCCACACGCGAGCTGATCGTCATGCAGGCACCGAATGTCGGCAAGGAAGGCTTGCAGACCGGCGATCTGATCTTCTTCGCCACCAATGGCGGCTCTCAGGTCAGTCATGCGGGAATCTACGTCGGGGAAGGGCGCTTCGTGCATGCGCCGGCTACCGGCGGCACGGTGAAGTTGGACAGTCTGTCGAAGGCGTATTGGCAGAAGGCTTATCTGAGTGCGAAGCGGGTGTTGCAGCCGGAGCATCTGGCGCATAACCCTTAGTCAAGCTTACATCGAACCCTGTGGGAGCGGGCTTGCCCGCGATGGCGGTGGGTCAGTCAATATAAGTGCTGGCTGAACCGGCCTCATCGCGGGCAAGCCCGCTCCCACAGGAATTGCATTTAACAGCTAGATATTCACTTCGTGGACGACACTCGCCACACCTTGTTCCCCACGTCATCCGCCACCAGCAAATCCCCTTGCTGGTCGATCACCACGCCTACCGGGCGACCCAGCGCGTTCTCATCCTTGTCGAGGAATCCGGTCAACACATCCACCGGTTGCCCATTCGGCTTGCCTGCTGCAAACGGCACGAAAATCACTTTATAACCACTGTGCGGTTTACGGTTCCAAGAGCCGTGCTGGCCAATGAATGCGCCTTCCTTGAACTGCGCCGGCAGCGAATTACCCTCGGCGAACGTAAGGCCCAGCGATGCCGTATGCGGGCCGACCGCGTAGTCCGGCGCGATGGCTTTGGCCACCAGATCCAGATTCTGCGGATTTACCCGCACATCAACATGCTGGCCGTAATAGCTGAAGGGCCAGCCATAGAACGCGCCATCCTTGACCGAGGTGATGTAATCCGGCACCAGGTCGCTGCCGATTTCATCGCGCTCGTTGACCGCTGTCCACAGCGCGCCGCTGGTGGGTTCCCAGGCCAGGCCATTGGGATTGCGGATGCCCGAGGCGAAGATCCGGTGATTGCCGGTTGCCCGGTCCACTTCCCAAATGGCGGCGCGACCTTGTTCTGCTTCCAGACCATTTTCGCCAACGTTACTGTTCGAGCCGACGGTGACGTAAAGCTTGCTGCCGTCCTTGCTGGCAATGACGTTTTTCGTCCAGTGGTGATTGATGGTGCCGCCCGGCAGGTCGGTGACCTTGATCGGTTGCGTCTTGATCTCGGTCGCGCCGGGTTCATAGTGAAAGCGCAACAAGCGGTCAGTGTCGGCGACATACAAGTCATTGCCGACCAGGGTCATGCCGAACGGTGAGTTGAGGTTTTGCAGAAACACTGTGCGTGTTTCGGCCACGCCGTCGTGATCGGCATCGCGCAGCAAGGTGATGCGATTGGCACTCGGCACGCCGGCCCCGGCCTTGCCCATGACTTTCTTCATCACCCAGCCACGAATGCCGCTGCTGTCGTCGGGTTTCGGCGGGGCGTTGGTTTCCGCCACCAACACGTCGCCATTGGGCAGCACATAGAGCCAGCGCGGGTGATCAAGGCCTTCGGCGAATGCGGCGACTTGGGTGCCTGCCGCTGCGGTCGGTTTGCCGCCCTCGGGCCAGCCGATCGCCGGAGCAATGTTCACCGTCGGGATCAGCGTTTTGTTCGGTTCGGGCAACTTGGGTGACGGGCCGGTGCCGTCGGAGACTTGCAGGCTGGAGGATTCACCACAGGCGGCGAGCCCTCCGGCGAGGGCGATGACGAAAACGAGCTGGGGCTTGCGCATTACTGATCTTCCCTATGAATGCATTCCTAATCATAGAGGACCACGCAAGCCCGATGGTTCAACTGCTCAACCGCGCGCCTCTTTGAACAGTACGGCGATGCCCGGGTGATAGTTGCCCGCTTCACTGCGCAATTTGCGGTAGGCGTAGGGGAAGTACCAGGCGACGGCGCAGGTGTGTTCCTTTTGCAGGTCGTCGACCATGTCTTGCAGCTCTTCCGGGCTGGCGCTGTGTTGAGCCTTTTGCGGCGCGACGAACAGGCAACCGAGCTTGAGATCACTGGCGAAGCTGATGCGTTTGGCGTCGCTGGTGATGTCCAGCAGCGCTTGGGTCAGGTTCAGGTTGTTGACCCGTGGCCAGCGCTGCGTGGCCTGAATGAATGCGCGATCCTCGCTGCCGGCGAGAAACAGGTCGGCGCGCACGTTGCGCTCGCCGTCTTCATTCTGTTTGCGGGTGGCAGTCTGTTCCAGCGTCACCAGTTCGGCCATCCATGCCGCCGCCGAGAGCAAGCCGAGGTTGGCTTTTTCGTCGTGCCAGTAAGGCGTGTCGCTGTCGCCGCGCACGGCGTTGTAACGGTCAATACAGTCAAACCAGCGTTCAAGCACCGGGCGCAGGAATTCCAGGCGCGGATTGCTGATGATCATGCCTTGCATCGTAATCATCCTTATTGTTGTGATGTGCTTTTCAGATAAAGCATGGCTCTTTGATATCACTTGTAACAGTGTGGCACAAGATTGGCGTCAGATAATTGATCGGCGGCAGTTATTCGCCCGATGGCCGCCTCTTTAATTGACGCTCCACCCCCAACCCTCTAACCTTCGCGGCTTGTTTCAGGTGCTCTGTGACCCACGTCGACAGAGTGAAACAGGGAAGCCGGTGAGGGTTGTCTTCAGGCGAAGAACAATCACGATCCCGGCGCTGCCCCCGCAACGGTAAATGAGTGAAAACTGCGCATCTAGCCACTGTGTCGAAAGACCCGGGAAGGCGCGCAGACTGGCGAATCGCCGCTCATGAGCCCGGAGACCGGCCTGATCCATCCAGCGGCATCACGGTGGGCGATGCCAGGCTTTTTGCCGTCTATTCTTGTGCCTGCCCGCCGTTATCCAGCCTCAACGGAGAGCTCCCCCATGACTGATTCCCCCGAGCGTGACGAACGCCATCTGGCGCGTATGCAGCGCAAAAAAGCCGTGATCGACGAACGCATCGCCAATTCGCCTGACGAGTGCGGCCTGGTGCTGGTGCTGACCGGCAATGGCAAAGGCAAAAGCAGTTCGGCGTTCGGCATGCTCGCCCGCGCCATGGGCCACGGCATGCAGTGCGGTGTGGTGCAGTTCATCAAGGGCCGCAACAGCACTGGCGAAGAACTGTTCTTCCGCCGCTTTCCCGAGCAGGTGCGTTTTCATGTGATGGGCGAGGGCTTCACCTGGGAAACCCAGGATCGCCAGCGTGATATCGCCGCCGCCGAAGCCGCGTGGGAAGTGTCTCGCGAACTGTTGCGTGACCCGTCGATCGGTCTGGTGGTGCTGGATGAATTGAACATCGCCCTAAAGCACGGCTACCTCGATCTCGATCAGGTGCTCAGTGACTTGCAGGCGCGTCCGCCGATGCAGCATGTGATCGTCACCGGTCGTGCGGCCAAACCGGAAATGATCGAGATGGGCGATACGGTCACCGAGATGGGCATGATCAAACACGCCTTCCAGGCTGGCATCAAAGCGCAGAAAGGCGTCGAACTTTGAATCAACCACGTCACTGCCCGGCGGTACTGATCGCCGCGCCGGCCTCCGGTCAGGGCAAGACCACCGTCACCGCAGCATTGGCCCGATTGCACCGCAATCAGGGGCGCAAGGTTCGCGTCTTCAAATGCGGGCCGGATTTTCTCGATCCGATGATTCTCGAGCGCGCCAGCGGTGCGCCGGTCTATCAGTTGGATATGTGGATGGTCGGCGAGCAGGAAAGCCGTCGCCTGTTGTGGGAAGCCGCAGGCGAAGCAGACCTGATCCTGATCGAAGGCGTGATGGGTTTGTTCGACGGCACGCCGTCGAGCGCCGATCTGGCGCGGCATTTTGGTGTGCCGGTGCTCGGCGTGATTGACGGCACTGCCATGGCGCAGACTTTTGGTGCCTTGGCGCTGGGGCTGGCGCGTTATCAGCCGGACTTGCCGTTCGCCGGAGTCCTGGCCAATCGCGTCGGCACGTTGCGTCATGCGCAACTGCTCGAAGGCAGCCTTACCGAAGGTTTGCGCTGGTACGGCGCACTGTCGCGGGAAACCGGGATCGAACTGCCGAGCCGCCATCTTGGCCTGGTCCAGGCCAGTGAACTGAACGACCTCGACGTGCGCCTCGATGCCGCTGCCGAAGCCTTGGCCAGCAGTTGCGAGGTAGCGCTGCCACCGGCGGTGGAATTCGCCGCGCCGGACGTACTCGTCGCCGAGCCATTGCTGGCCGGCGTGCGCATCGCCGTTGCCCGTGATGAAGCGTTTGCCTTCACCTACGGCGCCAGTCTCGATTTGCTGCGGGCGATGGGCGCCGAATTGAGCTTCTTCTCGCCGATCCGCGATACGCAATTGCCTGACGCCGACAGTCTGTATCTGCCCGGTGGTTACCCGGAATTGCATCATGTTGCGTTGGCGCAGAACACCTCAATGATCGATGCGATTCGTGCGCATCACGCCGCTGGCAAACCGTTGCTCGCGGAATGTGGCGGCATGCTTTATCTGCTCGATTCGTTGATTGATGTTGAGGGCACTCGTGCCGAACTGGTCGGCTTGCTGAGCGGCGATGCGGTGATGCAGAAACGTCTGGCGGCGCTGGCGCTGCAAGCGGTGGATTTGCCGGAAGGCTCGTTGCGCGGTCATACCTATCACCATTCGCTGACCACCACCGAACTGACGCCGATTGCCCGGGGCCTGAGCCCGAATGGTGGGCGTGGGGCGGAGGCGGTTTATCGGGATGGGCGGATGACGGCTTCCTATGTTCACTTCTATTTCCCGTCGAATCCTGTGGCTGTCGCGGCACTGTTTGCACCTGGATCCACAATTGCTATCGCTAGCAGGCTAGCTCCCACAGTGGGCGATGTCGGGTCTGAAGAAATCCAATCCCCTGTGGGAAAAGGCAGCCTGGTTGCGGCATTGCCTGAAGAAACCGTACCCCCTGTGGGAGCTGGCTTGCCAGCGATGGGGCCATGACAGACAACGCATTCTCCGAGACTGAACGCCAAGCCGTTTACCGCGCCATCGCCGAACGCCGCGACATGCGCCACTTCACCGGCGGCACCGTCGAGCCCGAGCTGCTGCGCCGCCTGCTGGAAGCCGCGCATCAGGCGCCAAGCGTTGGCCTGATGCAGCCATGGCGCTTCATCCGCATCAGCGACCGTGCGCTGCGCGGGCAGATCCGCAATCTGGTGGAAGAAGAACGCATCCGCACCGCCGAAGCCCTCGGCGAGCGCAGCGATGAGTTCATGAAGCTCAAGGTCGAAGGCATCAACGACTGCGCCGAAGTCTTGGTCGCAGCGCTGATGGATGATCGTGAAAAACATATTTTCGGCCGCCGCACGCTGCCGGAAATGGACATGGCCTCGCTGTCCTGCGCAATTCAAAACCTGTGGCTGGCCTCGCGTGCCGAAGGATTGGGTATGGGCTGGGTCTCGCTGTTCGAGCCGCAAGCACTGGCCGACCTGCTGAAACTGCCGGCCGGGGCCAAGCCGTTGGCAGTGTTGTGTCTGGGCCCGGTCAAGGAATTCTATCCGGCGCCGATGCTGGTACTCGAAGGGTGGGCGCAGGCGCGTCCGCTCAATGAGTTGCTGTATGAAAATTATTGGGGAGTGAGTCAATGAGTGTGGCGTTGTTGAGTGTCGCCGCGGTCGCGCTGGATGCGCTGCTGGGTGAACCGAAACGCTGGCATCCGCTGGTGGCGTTCGGCCGTTTTGCCGGACGCATCGAGCAACGTTTCAATGGTGGTGGTCGCGGCTGGCGTAGCCACGGGGTCACCGCGTGGGTGATCGCGGTTGTGCCGCTGACCCTGCTGGCCACCGCACTTTCGTGGGCGCCATACGTGGGCTGGGTGGTCGAGATTCTCGCGCTGTATTGCGCCCTCGGTATGCGCAGTCTCGGCGAACATGTCGAGCCGGTGGCCAAGGCCCTGCGCGGCGACGATCTCGAAGAAGCACGCAAGCGCGTCGGTTATCTGGTCAGCCGGCAGACCGATGAACTGGACAGCACTGCGGTCGCCCGCGCCGCCACCGAATCGGTTCTGGAGAACGGTAGCGATGCAGTGTTTGCCGCGCTGTTCTGGTTTGTCGTGGCCGGCGCGCCCGGCGTGGTCCTCTATCGCCTGAGCAACACACTTGACGCGATGTGGGGCTATCGCAACGAACGCTTCGAGCGTTTCGGCTGGGCGGCGGCGAAAATCGACGACGTCCTCAACTACATTCCTGCGCGTCTGGTGGCGTTGACCTACGCGCTGCTCGGCAAGACCCGACTCGCTCTGAAGTGCTGGCGTACGCAGGCGCCGAAATGGGACAGCCCCAACGCCGGTCCGGTGATGGCGGCAGGCGCCGGCGCGCTGGGTGTGGAACTGGGTGGCCCGGCGATCTATCACGGCGAACTGCATGAGCGTCCGCAACTCGGTGAAGGCGCACCTGCCGATGCCGACTCCATCGACCGTGGCTGGCAATTGGTCCAGCGCGGGGTATGGTTATGGCTGCTGATTCTCTGCGTGGGGGCTGAATTCTATGCTTGAGCACGGTGGCCGGTTGCGCAAGGCTGCACTCGATTACGGGATCGCCGAAGCCGATTGGCTAGACCTGTCCAGCGGTCTGGCGCCGTGGCCGTTTCCCGTGCCGCCGATTCCGTTGCGCGCCTGGGCGCGTCTGCCGGAAACCGATGACGGTCTGGAACAGGCCGCGTGCGATTACTACGGTGCAACGCAGGTGCTGCCGGTGGCCGGTTCGCAAATGGCCATTCAGTTGCTGCCGCGTTTGCGTCGCGCCGGCAAGGTTGGTGTGCTGTCACCGTGTTATGCCGAGCATGCCGAAGCCTGGCGCCGCAGCGGTTACATCGTGCGCGAAGTGCTGGAGCAGGAAGTCGAGTTCTTTCTCGACAGCCTTGACGTGCTGGTGGTGGTCAATCCGAACAACCCGACCGGCCTGAGTCTGACCCCGGCGAAGCTGCTCGACTGGCATGCGCGACTGGCCCAGCGCGGCGGTTGGCTGGTGGTCGACGAAGCGTTCATGGACAACACCCCGCACCTGAGTCTGGCGCCGTATGCCAATCAGGTCGGGCTGATCATTCTGCGTTCGTTCGGCAAGTTCTTCGGCCTGGCCGGTGTGCGTCTGGGCTTCGTGCTGGCCGAGCGCAAGTTGCTCAAACTGCTCGCCGAACAGGTCGGTCCGTGGGCGGTCAGCGGGCCGACGCGGGTATTGGGTCAAGCCTGTCTGCAAGACACCGAAGGCCACACCCGGCAACGCGTTCGCAGCGACGAGGCCAGCGAACGCCTGGCGCTGTTGCTCGAGCGCTACGGTTTTAAACCGCAAGGCGGTTGCGCGCTGTTTCAGTGGCTGATCACTGAACACGCGCAAACGCTGCATGACTTTCTGGCCCGGCGCGGCATCCTCGTACGCATCTTCACGCATAACAGCAGTGTGCGTTTCGGACTGCCGGCCGATGCGGCCGAAGAGTCCCGTCTGGAAAAAGCGCTAGAAGCGTTTTTCAAGGAATACCAATGACCACGCTGATGGTGCAGGGCACCACTTCCGATGCCGGTAAAAGCACGCTGGTGACGGCGTTATGCCGCTGGGCGACCCGTCAGGGCGTCGCGGTGGTGCCGTTCAAGCCGCAGAACATGGCGCTCAACAGCGCGGTGACCGCGGATGGCGGCGAGATCGGTCGCGCCCAGGCCGTGCAGGCGCAAGCGGCGAACCTTGAGCCGCACACCGACATGAATCCGGTACTGCTCAAGCCGAATAGTGATACCGGCGCGCAGGTCATCATCCATGGCCGTGCGGTCACCAGCATGAACGCCGTCGCTTATCACGATTACAAAGCCATCGCGATGCAAGCGGTGCTGGCCTCGCATCAGCGCCTCAGCGCCGCGTATCCACTGGTGATGGTCGAAGGCGCAGGCTCGCCGGCCGAGATTAATCTGCGTGCCGGCGATATCGCCAACATGGGTTTCGCCGAAGCGGTGGATTGCCCGGTGTTGCTGATTGCCGACATCAATCGCGGTGGAGTTTTCGCCCATTTGGTCGGCACGCTGGAACTGCTTTCGCCGAGTGAGCAGGCGCGGGTCAAGGGCTTCATCATCAACCGTTTTCGTGGCGACATCGCCTTGCTGCAACCGGGCCTCGACTGGCTGGAACAGCGTACCGGCAAACCGGTGGTTGGCGTGTTGCCCTATGTGATGGATCTGCATCTGGAAGCCGAGGACGGCATCGATCAGCGCCAGACCGACAAGGCCGAGCGAGTGTTGAAAGTGCTGGTGCCGGTGTTGCCGCGCATCAGCAATCACACCGACTTCGATCCGTTGCGTCTGCATCCTCAGGTCGATCTGCAATTCGTCGGCCCGGGGCAGGCGATTCCTGCGGCGGACCTGATCATCCTGCCGGGTTCGAAAAGCGTACGCAGCGACTTGGCTTATTTACGCGCCAATGGCTGGGACACCGCCATCAGCCGACATTTGCGCTATGGCGGCAAAGTGCTGGGGATTTGCGGCGGTCTGCAAATGCTCGGCGAGCAGGTGCACGATCCGCTGGGTCTGGAAGGTGCGCCCGGTTCCAGTGCCGGACTGGGTTTGCTTGCGTTTGAGACCAGGCTCGAAGCCGAGAAGCAATTGCGCAATGTGCGCGGGCGTCTGGCGCTGGAAGAGGCTGAGGTCAGCGGTTATGAAATCCATGCGGGCGTGACCACTGGCCCGGCGCTGGAAAACCCTGCTGTGCGGCTGGATGACGGGCGCTGTGACGGTGCGCAAAGTCTGGATGGACAGATTTTCGGCACGTATCTGCATGGCTTGTTCGAGTCGCCGGCAGCCAGTGCGGCGCTGTTGCGCTGGGCGGGCTTGAGTGATGTGCAGGAAGTGGATTACCACGGGTTGCGCGAGCGCGATATCGAGCGGCTGGCGGATCTGGTGGAGACGCATCTGGATACTGATCTGTTGCGTCAGCTCTGTGGGATTTGAGGTGAATGCATCGCGAGCAGGCTCACTCCTACAAGGGATTGTTCGCGATCAACTGTAGGAGTGAGCCTGCTCGCGATGGCTGAAATCGGCACACCGCCAATTTGAAGGAATGAACCATGCTCCAACTGATCCTCGGCGGCGCCCGCTCCGGCAAAAGTCGGCTGGCAGAAAAACTCGCCAGCGACAGCCATCTGGCCGTGACCTACATCGCTACCAGCCAACCGCTGGACGGTGAAATGAGCGATCGCGTCGCCCATCACCGCGCCCGCCGTCCTGTCGAATGGGCACTCATCGAAGAGCCGCTGCAACTGGCCCGCGTCCTGCGTGAGAACGCCAGTGCCGAGCGCTGCCTGCTGGTGGATTGCCTGACCCTGTGGCTGACCAATCTGCTGATGCTCGATGACGCCGGACGCCTCGCTGCCGAACGCGAAGCTTTGCTCGACTGCCTGGCGTCATTGCCAGGGGAAATCATTTTTGTCAGCAACGAGACCGGAATGGGTGTCGTACCGCTGGGCGAATTGACTCGCCGCTATGTCGATGAAGCCGGTTGGCTGCATCAAGCTCTGGCTGAGCGCTGTCAGCGAGTCGTCCTGACCGTCGCCGGCCTGCCCCTGACTCTGAAAGGATCTGCGCTATGACTCAAACCTGGTGGCTGAACCCGTGCAAACCGGTCGATGCAGATGCCGTTGCACAAGCAGCGGCGCGTCAACAACAACTGACCAAACCGGCCGGCTCTCTTGGTCGCCTGGAAGCGGTGGCGGTGCAACTCGCCGGTTTGCAGGGGCAGGTCAAGCCGCAGCTAAGTCAGCTGTGGATCGCGATTTTTGCCGGTGACCATGGCGTGGTGGCTGAAGGGGTTTCGGCATTCCCGCAGGAAGTTACCGGGCAGATGCTGCTCAACTTCGTCAGCGGCGGCGCGGCGATCAGTGTGTTGGCGCGACAGCTCGGTGCAGAGCTGGAAGTGGTCGATCTCGGTACCGTGACGCCGACCCTGAACTTGCCGGGTGTACGCCATCTGAACATCGGCCCAGGCACGGCGAACTTCGTCAAAGGCGCAGCGATGACTCAGGCGCAGGGCGAACTCGCCTTGCAGGCCGGTCGCGACAGCGTACTGCGGGCGAAAGCCGCCGGTGCGCAGTTGTTCATCGGTGGCGAAATGGGCATCGGCAACACCACCGCCGCCAGTGCATTGGCCTGTGCCTTGCTCGATTGCCCGGTGCTGCATCTGACCGGCCCGGGCACCGGACTGAATGCCGAGGGCGTCAGCCACAAGGCGCAAGTAATCGAACGTGCGTTGGCGTTGCATGCCGCGCAGCGCGGTGATGCGCTGCAAACCCTGTTCAACCTCGGCGGTTTCGAAATCGCGGCACTGGTTGGCGCCTATCTGGCCTGTGCCCAGGAAGGCGTCGCGGTGCTGGTGGATGGTTTTATCTGCACCGTCGCGGCGTTGGTTGCCGTGCGTTTGAATCCGGCCTGCCGCGAGTGGCTGTTGTTCGGCCATCGTGGTGCCGAGCCGGGTCATCGGCATGTGCTCGAAGCCCTCGGCGCCGAGCCGTTGCTGGAACTCGGTCTGCGTCTGGGTGAGGGCAGTGGTGCGGCGCTGGCGGTGCCGTTGTTGCGTCTGGCGTGCGATCTGCACGGGCAGATGGCGACGTTCGCTGAAGCCGCAGTGGCGGATCGTCCGGCATGACGTTGCGCCTGGATCTGCTGCGTCACGGTGAGACCGAATTGGGTGCTGGCCTGCGCGGCAGTCTCGACGATGCGCTCACCGAAAAAGGCTGGACGCAGATGCGTGACGCGGTGGTCGCGGGTGGGCCGTGGGATCGCTTGATCAGTTCGCCGTTGCAGCGTTGTGCGCGGTTTGCCGCCGAGCTGGGCGACAAGTTGAATCTGTCGGTGCATCTGGACAAGGATCTGCAAGAGCTGCATTTCGGTGCCTGGGAAGGGCAGAGCGCGGCGGCGTTAATGGAAACTGACGCCGAAGCGTTAGGGCTGTTCTGGGCTGATCCGTACGGGTTTACGCCACCGCAGGGCGAGCCGGTCAGCGACTTTTCCGTGCGGGTGCTCGCCGCTGTCGCGCGTTTGCATCAGGCGTATGCCGGAGAGCGAGTGTTGTTGATCAGTCATGGCGGGGTCATGCGTCTGTTACTGGCACAGGCACGAGGGTTGCCGCGTGAGCAACTGCTTAACGTCGAAGTCGGCCATGGTGCGTTGTTCGGGCTGACGGTCGAGGCCGATGGTTTGCTCAAGGAGCGTTGCTGAAATGTTGCCGCTGTGGATCGCCCTGCAATTTCTCAGCAGTCTGCCGATTCGTCTGTCGGGGATGCCGGCGCCGGAACAACTCGGGCGCTCGTTGCTGTTTTATCCGCTGGTGGGCTTGCTGTTCGGGGTGATTCTCTGGGCGTTGAATCTGCTGCTGTCCGGCGCGCCATTGCTGTTGCATGCCGCGTTGTTGCTGACGGTTTGGGTGTTGCTCAGCGGCGCGCTGCATCTTGATGGTCTGGCGGACAGCGCTGACGCCTGGCTCGGCGGTTTTGGTGATCGCGAGCGTACGCTGACGATCATGAAAGATCCGCGCAGCGGGCCGATTGCCGTGGTGACATTGGCGTTGGTGTTGTTGCTCAAGTTCACCGCACTGGTGGCGTTGATCGAGCAACAGCAAGGGCTGGCGCTGATCATCGTGCCGCTGATCGGGCGTGCGGCGTTGCTCGCGGTGTTTTTGACGACGCCGTACGTGCGGCCCGGCGGATTGGGTCAGGCATTGGCCGATCATCTGCCGCGCAAGGCTGGATGGCGGGTGCTGGCGTTGAGCGCGTTGGGTTGTCTGCTGATTGCTGGATTCCAGGCGATTGTTGCGCTGGTTGTCGCGTTCGGGGTGTTTGTCTGGTTGCGGCAGGTGATGGTGCGGCGGTTGGGCGGGACTACAGGCGATACGGCGGGGGCGTTGCTGGAGTTGCTGGAAGTGGCGGTGCTGGTGGGGTTGGTGCTGGCCAGATAGAGCGTCGTTGAATGTTCTGGCGTCTTCGCTGGCAAGCCAGCTCCCACAGGTATTCAGGGCGTTTGCAGATTTTGTGAACACTTGCAGAAACTGTGGGAGCTGGCTTGCCAGCGATGGCGGTGTGTCAGGCGCCACAAACCTTATTGATAAACTCATGTGTAACTTGATTTAACACAGTCGCGGGTATATACACGCATCATGCTTACTTCTCAGTGTTTGTGTACCAACCTGCGTCGCGCCGCTCGTGGCGTCAGCAGGCATTACGACGGCGCTCTCGATGGCTTCGGGATCAACGTTGCCCAGTATTCTTTGCTGTGCAATCTGCAGCGTCTGGATCAGCCGAGCATTTCCGAACTGGCCGAAGCCATGGGCCTCGATCGCAGCACGCTGGGGCGTAATCTGCGGGTGCTGGAAGGCGAAGGGCTGGTGGCGCTGGCCGAGGGCGAAGACATGCGCAACCGCATCGTCAGGCTCACCGAGACTGGTGCGCAACGTCTGGCAGCGGCGCTGCCGGCCTGGGAAGCGGCGCAACAGCGGTTGATCGACCGACTGGGCGCCGAGAAGCGTGAAACCTTGCTGAGACTCTTGGACGAACTGGCCTGAGGCCGGTTTTTCCGACATTAAGCGGGTATATACCCGCGTGCGGAGAATAACAATGACATCGATGTGGCGTACGTGCGGTTGGGTGTTGCTGGGAAGTGCGCTGATTCTGGCATTGTCATTGGGCGTGCGGCACGGCTTCGGTCTGTTCCTGTCGCCGATGAGTGCACAGTTCGGCTGGGGCCGTGAGGTGTTCGCCTTCGCGATTGCCTTGCAGAACCTGATCTGGGGCCTGGCGCAGCCGTTTACCGGCGCATTGGCCGACCGTTTCGGCGCGGCAAAAGTGGTGCTGATTGGTGGTGTGCTGTACGCCGTAGGTCTGGTGTGCATGGGCTTGTCGGACTCGGCCGTCACGTTGTCCCTGAGTGCGGGTTTGCTGATCGGCATCGGTCTGTCCGGGACTTCGTTCTCAGTGATTCTTGGCGTGGTTGGCCGCGCTGTGCCGCCAGAGAAACGCAGTATGGGCATGGGCATCGCCAGTGCCGCCGGTTCTTTCGGTCAGTTTGCGATGTTGCCGGGCACGCTGGGTTTGATTGGCTGGCTCGGCTGGTCGGCGGCGTTGCTGGTGCTGGGCCTGTTGGTGGCTCTGATCGTGCCGCTGGTGAGCATGCTCAAGGACAAACCGCTGCCGGTGCTCGGCCATGAGCAGACGTTGTCGGAAGCGCTGCGCGAAGCCTGTTCGCATTCCGGTTTCTGGCTGCTGGCCTTCGGTTTTTTCGTCTGCGGATTTCAAGTGGTGTTTATCGGCGTGCACTTGCCGGCCTATCTGGTCGATCAGCATCTGCCTGCCAGCGTCGGTACTACGGTGCTGGCGCTGATCGGGCTGTTCAATATCTTCGGCACTTATACCGCTGGCTGGCTCGGCGGACGCATGTCCAAACCACGCTTGTTGACCGGTCTGTATCTGTTGCGGGCGGTGGTGATCGGGCTGTTCCTCTGGCTGCCGGTCACTACGACGTCGGCCTATGTGTTCGGTATGGCGATGGGCTTCTTATGGCTGTCGACGGTACCGTTGACCAACGGCACCGTGGCGACCTTGTTCGGCGTGCGAAATCTGTCCATGCTCGGTGGCATCGTGTTCCTGTTCCATCAGCTCGGATCGTTCCTTGGCGGCTGGCTGGGCGGGGTGGTGTATGACCGAACCGGGAGTTATGACTTGATCTGGCAAGTGGCGATTCTCTTGAGTCTGCTGGCGGCGGCGTTGAACTGGCCGGTGCGCGAGCGTCCGGTGGCGCGTCTGCAAGCCGCTGCGAGCCCTGCATGAGTCGCATCTGGCCGCAAATCGTCCTCAGCGTACTTGGCGCCGCTTTGCTGGCGCTGGTCTGTTGGGGCTGGCATCAGGGCGGCCTGGCGTTGATGCAGTTGGGCATGGGCGCTTGCTTGTAGGCTTTGATGGCGAGTAACGTCGGGGTCTGATGACTTCTCAAGGATGCCCCGACATGCTGATGCGCTGGTGTGCTGTTCCCGCGTTGCTGATGGCGTTGACCGGACTGGCCCAGGCCGCAGATTGTCCGGAAGTGTTGCAAGGCTCGCTGCCGAAATTGCGCGCCAAGGAATCCGTCGATCTTTGCCAGCGCTATGCCGGCAAACCGCTAGTGGTGGTCAATACCGCGAGCTTTTGTGGTTTTGCTCCGCAATTCGAAGGCCTTGAAGCCCTCAATCAGCACTACAAGGCACAAGGGATGGAAATGCTCGGCGTGCCATCGAATGACTTCAAGCAAGAGTCCAAGGACAGCGCCGAGACCGCCAAGGTCTGCTACGCCAACTACGGCGTGACCTTCACCATGACCGAGCCGCAGAAAGTCCGTGGTTCTGACGCAACCCACCTGTTTCAGGTACTGGCGAAGCAGAGCAGTGCGCCGAAGTGGAATTTCTACAAATACGTGATCGACCGTCAGGGCAATGTCGTCGCCAATTTTTCCAGCCTGACCAAACCTGATGATCCGGAGTTTATCGCGGCCATCGAGAAGGCCATCGCCTCGAAACCCCTCAACCCATAAAGATGCCTGCCCTTGCGATATCCCTGTAGGAGCTGCGGCACGCTGCGATCTTTTGATCCTGATCTAAAAAGTCAAAAGATCGCAGCGTGCCGCAGCTCCTACAAGGGTCAAAAGACAGGTACAAAAAAGCCCCGCTCTCTTTGCAGAGGCGGGGCTTTTTGGTGGGCGAGGGGTTAGCCTCGCCACTCAACATCAGAAGCGGTAGGTCGCACCGACACCGAAACCGTTTGCCGAGTTTTCATACTTGGAATCGTAGGTCTGGCCGCGATCGTTTTCGTTGCGGATGTTGACTGCCTCTTCCTTCAAGTACGAGTAAGCAACGTCGATGGTCAGGTCTTCGGTTGGGCTCCAGCCGGCACCGACGCTGAAAATCGTACGGTCGCCGGTAGGGATGCGTGGCGAACGGTCGACGTTGTTGGTCGGCGACTGGTCGAAGCTCAGACCGGTGCGCAGTACCCATTCCTTGTTCAACTGGTAGGAAGTACCGATGGCGTAAGCCCAGGTGTCATGCCAGTTCTGTTCTTCGGTGATCTGGCCAAACTGGCCGGCCAACAGAGGCTGTACGCCGGAGTTGTTGACGGTGATTTTTTCCAGTTGGCTCCAACGGGTCCAGGTGGTACCGGCATAGGCGGTCCACTTGTCGTTGAGCACTTGAGTCACCGAGAAGTCCACGGATTCAGGCGTGGTGATCTTCAGCGAAGCGTCGTACTTCTGGTTGGCGCCCAGACCGACTGCGGCGAGTGCGCCGTAATTGACCTTGGTGTTGCCTTCCAGCTTGTAGTCGACTTTCGAGTGGTAAGTCAGACCCAGGCGAGTGGTGTCGGTCGCTTGTACCAGTACGCCGACGTTATAGCCCAGTGCAGTGTCGTCACCCTTGATCTTGACCTTGCCGTCCGGCGCAGCCTGGGTGATCGACAGGTTCGATTCCAGCGTACCGTCGATGCGGTTGATGGTAGGACCGAAGCCGATCGACACGACGTCGTTGAACTTGTAGCTGACGGTCGGCTGGAAGGTGATGACTTGTACTTCGGACTTGCTGCCGAAATAACGGCCGGCAAAGCCGCTTTCGTAGTCGGTAATCAGACCGAACGGTACATACACGCCCAGACCGAATGCCCAGTGTTCGTCGATCGGTTTGACGTAGAAGCCCATAGGTACGGAGGTGAAGGGCACCATGTCGCCTTTGTTGCTGCCGCCGTTAGGGCTGGAGCTGGCGTCGCTGATATCGGTTTTTGCGTCGAGAAACGCAACACCACCGGTGACTTGTTCGCGCGTGATGCGCGACATGCCGGCAGGGTTGCCATAAACAGTGCTTGCGTCGTCGGCAGAAGAAGAGCGCCCTGCGTAACCAGTCCCCATCCCGCTAATGCTGTGTTCGTTGATGGCAAAGCCAGCTGCGAAAATCTGGGTGGATGCCATGGCAACGGCGAGGCTAATGGTGGATTTGAGCATTACTTTTTTCATTATTAGAACTCCTGGTGATCACCGGGGCGAAAATTACCAAGATTTTCGTCCCAGCGCTATAGTCCGTATAGCTTGAGTTAGAGCGGTTTTGTAGGACAATTCGACAATGTTCCTGACCTGTTGGACGATCTTTGCAAAACTGCCGGGTCAGCATGCGACCTGATTCAGTGGTGAAACACAGGTTTGCCATGCATAAGTGAAATCGCGCAGGCGACCCTGAGGCTGAAATGTCTGGCGCCAGATTCTGGCCATGCCCAGCAGATCATCGGCGTCGGGGAGGGGCGTGTTCTGTTCTTCAATCAGCAGCCAGGCAATAGCGGTGGCGTAACGCAGATTGACGGTCAATTCGAGGTGCGGTCCGCTGAGAAAGGCATGCTGGCTGGCGAGGCCGCGAACCAGGCTGGCGCGTTCCGGATCGAGCGCCAGGTAGTGATCCCAAAGTGCCTGATGGCGTTGCTCGGCAATCCGGTAGAGGCCGTGGCCACGGCGGTCATGCAGGGCGGAACCGAGGGCTGACTGGCTGGCGGCGACGCCCAGCAACAGGGATTCGGCAGTTGCGCAGTGGCGTCCCAGATAAATCAGTGTGGGACGGATCACGTAGCGGCACAGTTCGCTGGCAGCGATACCCATAAAGCCCTCGATTTCTTGTAATGGTGGGCGAAACCTGAAGGGGCTTGGCAGCAGTGGATCGAGTCAGGTTCGCCGCAAGCGGATCAAGCCGCTTGAGTTGAAGTGTAGTGTCATCTTGGTGATGTAAAGGCCTGTTTTTAAAATATTTCCGGCCGGGAGAGAAAATCGTTATATCGGAAGGTGCTTAAGCGCGAACGGTTAAAAGTGAAACATCGGGCAATAAAAAGCCCCGCTTGATTGGCGGGGCTTTGGGTTTTGCAGCCTTTTCGGCTTTCAGGCAACCAGTGCCTGACGGGTGCGATCGATCACGGCCTGCAGCGGTTCAGCGCTGGAGTATTGATCGGGGTACAAACGCTCGCTGTGGCGGGCGATCCCGTGTTCGTTGACGATAGTGAAGCTGAAGCAGCCTTTGCGAGCGGCCATGATCAGGCAGTTCATTGGAGCAAAAGCGTTGGTTAGGGTGCGAATGGCATCCTGAGTCTGGATTTGAGTAGACATAGTTATTAGGTGTTCCTACAAATGACACGGATAAGAACCGTGCAACGTTAAAACGTTCCAGTAACGACGACCACCATTGGTCGAACGAAGAACCCGACTGGAACAAAGCAGCCAGTTTGAAGCGCTGATAAGTTGGCGCGCTTGGGCTGGCAGGTAGGTACTTAGGAGGGCAGGCAACACATCAAGGGCAAAGGTTCTGGGCCCGGGGTGAAGATCCTGATCAATTTGCAGGTTGGTTCGGTCAGAGTAAGTGTTCTTCGCAACACCCTTTGCATTCGATTCAAAGGCTGTGTTGACGCAAGATTTACCTGGAAACCATCTAGAGGTCGCTCCCGCTTTGTCGGTGCAGGCTTCTCTTGGAGAAGTGACCGAGGGGGAGATGTTCGACCGGAATTGACTTTCAGCTTGGTACTAACGCCGCGGATACTAACGGAACGGAATCTGTAATGCAAACCCTCAGCTGAAATAGTTTGCTCAAGCCTTCCGGTGTGTCCCCTTAATCCGCTACAGCTCAACCTGAACCGCCCCGAATTGGTTCAGGTTTCGACCACCGGTCGCGTCAGCCATCGGAACCCGAACAGCCTCCGGAGCTGGTTATCCCCAGACGAGCTGTGAAAACGACCCGAAAAAGCGCATCGATATAACCGGGTAACAGGTACTTGTGCACATTAGTTGCGCAAGCTGTCACGGCACTGTCATATCGATCCTGACCCTGATGGCTGCCTGCAACGAAAGTTTAAGTCAATGAAAAACATCGGTTTTTTTTGTTGGTGAAAAAATCGTCAGTTTGACTGCGAGCCCCATTCCACAAGGGTTTGCGCGAGTTCAAGGGCGGTTGTCCACTGACTTATCCACAGCTTCTGTGGATTGTCCCGAGCGCTTGCTCTAGCACGGGCGTGCCGGGTTTTTTTAGACTTTACCTGTAGGAAAAAGAGAGTAGAGTGGCGCGCCTTCCGATCTGCCCCACAGTGCTTTATGAAGTTTCGCTCAGTATCAGACTCTGTTACCGCTACTCCCTCCAGTGTTACCTCTCCCAAGCGTTTTTCCGTGCGAGTGGCTGAATGGCTGCTGGATACTCCGCGCCTGGGCGATAGCCAAAATGCCAAGCACCTTGCCGGCCGCCTGCTCAAGCAGCCCGCTCGCGAAGGCGTGGTGGTTGCGCAAAGTCGCCTCGGTCAGTTGATGTGCCGTGAGTGCGGCAACGCCCGGGATCGCCGGATCGGCCAGGACCTGCTGCGTCAGGCTGCGCGCGCCGGTGACCTGCGTGCGCAACAGGAACTCGGTCTGCTCGAAGACTGAGCTGTCCAAGACCTGATGCCTTGGTTAACCTTCAGGCTTTATCTGATCGGCAGGAGTCGCTATGGCTATGGACTTGACCAGCGTGTTGCTCGGTCTGGCGGGAGCAGGGTTGCCCTTGCTGGCACTGGCCTGGCAACTGCAACGCCGGGCAAGCAGCGGGCAAGCCGAGATTGGTGTGCTCGAAGAACGACTGGCCATGGCGCAACTGGCGCAGGACGGGTTCAACGCGCAGCTTGAGGCCAGCCGCGATGAAATCGCCGATCTGGGTCAGGCCAACTCCGCCAAACAGGCTGAGCTTGCGGCCCTGCGCCGCGAAGTCGAACTGCTGCAAATCGAGCGCGACGACGCCCGTGACGCTTCGCATGCCTGGAACCTTGAGCGCGCCAACAAAGAAGCCGAATTGCGCCGTCTCGACGCGCAGGCTGCTTCGCTGAACGCCGAATTGCGCGAGCAACAGGAAAGCCATCAGCAACGCCTCAGCGACCTGCAAGGTTCGCGTGATGAGCTGCGGGCGCAGTTCGCCGAGCTGGCGGGCAAGATCTTCGACGAGCGTGAGCAGCGCTTCGCCGAAACCAGTCAGCAGCGCCTCGGTCAGTTGCTCGATCCGTTGAAGGAACGCATCCAGTCTTTTGAAAAACGTGTGGAAGAAAGCTATCAGGCCGAAGCTCGCGAGCGTTTCTCGCTGGCCAAGGAGCTGGAACGTTTGCAGGCATTGAACCTGCGCCTGAGCGACGAAGCGACCAACCTGACCCGCGCCCTCAAAGGTCAGAAAACCCAAGGCAATTGGGGTGAGCTGATTCTTGAGCGAGTGCTGGAGCACGCCGGTCTGGAGAAGGGCCGCGAGTACCAGACTCAAGTCAATCTCAAGGGCCCGGACGGCGAGCGCTTCCAGCCTGACGTGATCATTTATCTGCCGGGCGACAAGCAGGTGGTGGTCGACTCCAAGGTCAGCCTCACGGCGTATCAGCAATATGTAGCGGCGGATGACGAGGTCATCAGTCAGGCCGCGATCAAGCAGCATGTGCTGTCGCTGCGCAACCACGTCAAAGGCCTGGCCGGCAAGGATTACAAGCGTCTGGACGGCTTGCACAGTCTCGATTTCGTTTTGCTGTTCGTGCCGATCGAGGCCGCGTTTTCCGCCGCATTGCAGGCCGAGCCGACGCTGTTTCAGGAAGCTTTCGACCGCAATATCGTGATCGTCAGTCCGACCACGTTGCTGGCGACATTGCGCGTCATCGACAGCCTGTGGAAGCAAGAGCGCCAGAGCCAGAATGCCCGCGAGATCGCCGAGCGGGCCGGGTGGCTGTACGACAAGTTCGTGCTGTTCATTCAGGATCTGGACGAGGTCGGCAATCGCTTGCAGCAACTGGACAAAGCCTACAGCTCGGCGCGTAACAAGCTGACAGAAGGGCGCGGCAACCTCGTCAGTCGCAGCGAACAGCTGAAGTTGCTGGGCGCAAGGGCAAGCAAGAGCTTGCCGGCGGATTTGCTGGAGCGGGCGATGACCGACGTCGATGGCCTCGTCGAACTCCCTGAATAAGATCAAAAGATCGCAGCGTTCCGCAGCTCCTACAGGGTGACCACATTTCCATGTGGGAGCTGCGGAACGCTGCGATCTTTGCTTTTACAGCGGTAAATGCCGACTCAGTAACGCCCGCAACGCCGCCGGCTTCACCGGTTTCGCCAGATAATCCAGCCCCGCCGCATGCACCTGTGCCACCGTCTCCGGCCGGCCATCGGCGCTGATCACCACGCCCGGCACTGGCTCGCCCAACGTCGTGCGCAACCACGCCATCAACTCAGTGCCGGTCTCGCCGTGATCGAGGTGATAATCCACCAGCGCCAGTTGCGGACGCACGCCGTCGGCCAGTAGCGCCGCACACTCTTCGCGATTGCGCGCCGTCCACACCTGACAACCCCAGCGCGTCAGCAGGCTGTTCATGCCAATCAAAATGCTGTCTTCATTGTCGATGCATAGCACCTGCGCGCCACTCAACAACTTGCCGTTGAGTTCAACCGCCGCACTCGGCTGCACGGCTTGCGCCTTGGCCAGCGGCACGCTGACACTGAACACACTGCCGCGCCCCGGCCACGAGCGTACACGCAACGTGTGGCCAAGCACCCGGCACAGGCCATCGGCAATCGCCAGACCCAGTCCCAGGCCTTTTTCGGCGCGAGTCTGATGGCTGTCGAGGCGTTTGAATTCTTCGAAAATCACCTGCTGCTTGTCTTCCGGAATTCCCGGCCCGCGATCCCACACCTCCAGGCACAATTCCCCCTGACGTCGGCGCACGCCCAGAAGCACCGGCCCTTTGGCGTAGCGGAAGGCGTTGGTGAGGAAGTTCTGCAGAATCCGTCGCAGCAGTTTGACGTCGCTGTCGATCCGCAAATGGCTGCCGCGCACGCGGAATTTCAGGCCTTGTTCCTGCGCCAATGCCTTGAATTCCGCGCCGAGTACGTCAAACAGTTCATTGACCGCAAAAGGCTTGCGATCCGGGTTGATCTTGCCGTTTTCCAGCCGTGAAATATCGAGCAGATCGCTGATCAAGTCCTCGGCCGAGCGCAACGAGCTGTCGAGATGCTGCACCAGTTTCTGCACTTCGCCGCTCAAGCCTTCGTCCTGATGGGAGAGGGCGGCGGAGAACAGGCGTGCTGCGTTCAACGGTTGCATCAGGTCATGGCTGACCGCTGCGAGGAAACGGGTTTTCGACTGGTTCGCAGCCTCGGCGGTGCCCTTGGCTTCGGTCAGCGCGACGTTCAGTTGTGACAGCTCATGTGTGCGCTCAGTGACCCGCTGTTCCAGTCCTTCGTTGGCTTCGGTCAGCGCCTGTTCGGCTTCGCGGAACGCGGTGATGTCGGTGAAACTCATGACGAAACCGCCGCCCGGCATTGGGTTGCCGATCAACTCGATCACCCGGCCATTCGGAAACAGGCGTTCAGAAGTGTGGGCGCGGCCCTGACGCATCCAGTGCAGACGCCGGGCGACGTGGACTTCCGCCTCGCCGGGGCCGCACAGACCGCGTTCGGCGTTGTAGCGAATGATGTCGGCAATCGGTCGACCAACGCTGATCAAGCCGTCCGGGTAGTTGAACAACTCCAGATAACGCCGGTTCCACGCCACCAGTTTCAATGACTGGTCGACCACGCTGATGCCTTGGGTGATGTTTTCAATCGCGCCTTGCAGCAGGGCGCGGTTGAACTGCAACACTTCCGAGGCTTCGTCGGCGATCCGCACCACGTCTTCCAGCTGCATCTCGCGGCCTTCAATGGCGGCTTTCACCACGGCGCGGGTTGAGGAAGCGCCCAGCACACCGGCCAGCAAGCGTTCGGTGTGGGCGATCCATTCGCCATCGGCGTTCTGGTTCGGGTTGAAGCCTTTGCCCTGGCGATAGGCGAAGCGGATGAAACTCTGCCGTGCGCGTTCCTCGCCGACAAAGCGTGCCGCGAGTTGCAGCAAATCGTCGATCTGCACCGCAAGCATCGAGCGCGCACTCGGCCGGGCGCTGATTTCCTGCCCGATGAACCGCCCGGCCTGCCAGTGTTCCGAAACCCGTGTGCGCGACAGCACCGAGACCCAGGCGAACAGCGTGAAGTTACCCGCCAGCGACAGCACCACGCCTTGCGTGAGAGGGCTGATCGGCAGATTCAGCGGATTGCTGTGCAGCCACGCCAGACCCGGAAAACTGCTCAGTGACCAGCCGAGGCTGTGGGCGGCAATCGGCAGAATCAGCGTGTAGAACCACAGGAACGTACCCGCAGCGAGACCGGCGAACACCCCGCGACGGTTGGCCTGTTTCCAGTACAACGCACCGAGCATCGCCGGGGCCAGTTGGGTCACGGCGGCGAAAGCGATCTGGCCGATGGTCGCCAGGCTGGCGGTGGAACCGAGCAAGCGATAGCTGACGTAGGCCAGCAGCAGAATGACCACGATGCTCACGCGGCGCACCGACAGCATCCACTGGCGGAACACTTCGAACGGGCGCTCGGCGTTGTTGCGGCGCAGCAGCCACGGCAACAGCATGTCGTTGGAAACCATGGTCGACAACGCGACGCTGGCGACAATCACCATGCCGGTGGCCGCCGATGCGCCGCCGATAAATGCCAGCATCGCCAGTGCCGGATGAGCCTGCGCCAAAGGCAGGCTGATGACGAATGAGTCGGGCAGAACGTCGGCCGGTAACAGCATCTGACCGGCGAGAGCGATCGGGACTACAAACAATGCGGCCAAGGCGAGGTAAGCCGGAAACACCCATTTGGCCAGGCGCAGATCCTGCGGGTCGATGTTCTCCACCACGGTGACGTGGAATTGCCGGGGCAGGCAAATGATCGCCATCATCGCCACGCCGGTCTGCACCACCATCGACGGCCAATTGATCGTTTCTTTCCAGTATTCCTCAAGACGCGGTGCGAGCATCGCCTGATTGAACAGGTCGTCAAAACCGTCGTACAGCCCGTAGGTGACGAACGCGCCGACGGCGAGAAAGGCGAACAGCTTGACCAGCGATTCGAACGCAATCGCCAGCACCATGCCACGGTGGTGCTCGGTGGCATCGAGGTTGCGCGTACCAAACACAATGGTGAACAGCGCCAGCACCAACGACACGATCAGTGCCGTGTCCTGGGCGCGAGTGCCCATGGCGTCGGCACCGGCGCCGATCAGCAGGTTCACGCCGAGCACGATGCCTTTGAGTTGCAGGGCAATATAGGGCAGCACGCCGACCAGACAAATCAACGCCACCACCACTGCCAGCGACTGGGATTTGCCGTAACGCGCGGCGATGAAGTCGGCGATGGAGGTGATGTTCTCCTGTTTGCTGATCATCACCATTTTCTGCAGAACCCACGGCGCGCCCACCAGCAGCAGGATTGGCCCGAGGTAAATCGGCAGGAATGACCAGAGTTGTTCGGCCGCTTGACCGACCGCGCCGAAGAACGTCCAACTGGTGCAATAGACTGCCAGCGACAGGCTGTACACCCAGGCACGCATGCGCGGCGGCAAAGGCGCGCTGCGACGGTCGCCGTAGAAGGCGATGGCGAACATGATGGCCATATAGGCCAGGGCGACGGCGGCGATCAGCCCGCTGGACAACGACATGCAGCACTCCAGACAAAAAGACACCCGGGAATCCGGCCCGGGCGGACAGTCTCGCATGAGTGTGGCGGTTAGTCAGTGTCGACCAAGGTCGTGGCGTGGCGGGGTGTCGCAGGTTTGGAACTGCTGGGTTTTTGCGGTGACCGGGCGGGCCTCATCGCTGGCAAGCCAGCTCCCACAGGATTTGTGGGTGTCACAAAATCTGTGGTCACTGGAGATCCCTGTGGGAGCTGGCTTGCCAGCGATGGCGTCAGTCCTGCTGCAATGCGATATCGATCAACCGATGCAGCTCATCCACCTCCAGCGCCGCCGCTGAAAACAGGATGCGAAACACCACCGGCGCCACCACCAGATTGATCAGATGATCAACACTCGGCGCCGTTTCTTCCGGGTGTCGCTCAATGATCGTCTGCAACTGCGCACCGATGATCGCCACGCAATACCCCGGAGTAGCGCTTGCCTGCACGTCGCGCATCATGTTGCGACCGGGCTCGGAACTCATCTCGTCGAGATATTGTTCGGCCCAGGCGCGGATGTCGCTGCGCAGGCGGCCGGTTGCTGCCGGCTCGCTGTCGGGGCGCATGCGGGCGAGGGCGACATCCGCCAGCAACGCCGCCAGATCGCCCCAGCGCCGATAGATGGTCGACGGCGTAACGCCTGCGCGTGCAGCGATTTGCGGCACGGTCACGGTTGCACGCTCCTGTTCTTCGAGGAGGGTGCGCACTGCCGTGTGAATTGATTCCTGCACCCGGGCACTGCGGCCGCCCGGGCGTAAACCTTCTTTAATAGCCATGCGCCAGACCTTAACACAAAGAATTTGCTTTAAGCCAAAGCCGAGAGCACACTCCGCAAAAGCAAAAAATTAGCTTTTGCGGAGTGTGCACATGACCGGCCTCTTGACCCAACCAGCTTCAAACCGCTTCAGCCTGTGGTTTCTGGCGATTACTTTACTGAGTTTTCTCGCCGCCTCCACTGCGCCGACGCCGCTGTATCACCTGTATCAGGATCAGCTGCATTTTTCCGCTGCGGTCCTGACGCTGATCTTCGGGGTCTACGCCCTGAGCCTGTTGGCGGCTTTACTGACCGTCGGCTCGCTGTCCGATCATCTGGGGCGCAAACCGGTGATATTCACTGCGGTGCTGCTCAATGCGCTGGCCATGCTCCTGTTTATAAGCGCCGACAGCGTGGAGTGGCTGATCAGTGCGCGAGTGCTGCAAGGTTTCGCCACTGGCATGGCCACTGCGGTTTTGAGCGCAACCCTGCTCGACACCGACCGCCAGCAAGGCCCGCTGATCAACAGCGTGGCGCCGCTGCTGGGGATGGCGTTGGGCGGAATGGGTTGTGGATTGCTCGCAGAATTCGCACCGGCACCGTTGCAACTGACTTATTGGTTGCTGCTGGCAATGTTTGTGGCGCAGGCGCTGTACGTCTGGCGTCTGCCGGAAACAGTTTCGCCGCAGGCCGGCGCGTGGGCTTCACTGAGGCCAACCTTGCACGTACCGGTTCAGGCCCGGGCGACGCTTTGGCGCGTGCTGCCGCTGAACATCGCAACCTGGGCGCTCGGCGGTTTCTATGCTTCGCTGGCACCGTCGCTGGTGCGCACAGCTACTGGCTCAACTTCCAACCTGATCGGCGGCGCGACTGTGGCGGCGTTGACCGTGACCGGTGCGCTGATGATTTTCACCCTGCGAAATCGGCGTGCCGTCCGCGCCCTGCAACTCGGCGCCATTTTGCTGCCAATTGGCGTGGTACTGATTCTGCTGGGCGTACACAGCGCCAGTCTGTCGGTGTTTTTCCTCGGCACATTGGTCGCCGGTTGCGGCTTTGGCTCGGGTTTTCTCGGCGCAGTGCGCAGCCTGGTGCCGCTGGCCTTGCCGCATGAAAGGGCGGGGCTGATGTCGGCGTATTACGCGTTAAGTTACTTGGCGTTTTGTCTGCCGGCGTTGCTGGCGGGACATCTGACCCGCACTTTTGGCTTGCTGGCGACCACCGATGGTTACGGTGGAGCATTGATCGTCCTGGCGGTCGGCGCGTTGTTGCTCAGTCTGCGTCCACAAGCAGTCGAGGCGTGCAGCGCTCCATAAACGCGAGCGTTTCGGTTAGCCTTGGCCCCGACCTTCTTTCACGGATCGACACATGAAGATTATCCGCAGCAAAACCTTCACCGCCGAACGCGCCTGGGGCGCGCTCGACATCGCCAACATGAACGGCATCACCACGCGCCTGCACTGGACCGATCAGCCGTATAAATGGCACGTCAACGATGGCGAAGAAGTGTTCGTGGTACTCGATGGTCAGGTGCAGATGCGCTATCGCGAGCAGGGTGAAGAAAAGCAGGTGTTGCTGGAGGTGGGCGACATCTTCTATGCCTCGATCGGCACCGAGCATGTCGCGCATCCGCAGGGTGCTGCGCGGATTCTGGTGATCGAGAGCGAGGGCAGCGTTTGACGGCTTATTGGTAAAACAGATAACAGTTAGAGATATTACCCGTTATATAGATATTCGATTTGGATCTACCATGAACTCAACCTCACCTGAGGACAGGAGTTCAAGATGATTTGCCCCAACAGCGCCAAACCCGGCCTCAAGCCGTTCAGCCAACTTCAGCATCCGCGTGAAGTGATCCGCCAATTCACGCCGAACTGGTTCGCCGCGACCATGGGTACCGGCGTGCTGGCATTGGCCTTGGCGCAATTGCCTCTCGCCATTCCCGGTTTACACGCGGTGGCTGAAGGGCTGTGGATGTTCAACATTTTGTTGTTCATCCTGTTTACCCTGGCCTACGCCGCTCGCTGGATCATGTTCTTCGACGAAGCGCGGCGGATCTTCGGCCACTCCACCGTGTCGATGTTCTTCGGCACCATTCCCATGGGCCTGGCGACCATCATCAACGGCTTTCTGCTGTTCGGTCTGCCGCGCTGGGGCGACGGCGTGATTCATCTGGCCGAAGTGCTTTGGTGGCTGGATGTGGCGATGTCGCTGGTCTGCGGGGTGATGATTCCCTACATGATGTTTACCCGTCAGGAACACAGCATCGATCAGATGACCGCTGTCTGGTTGCTGCCGGTGGTGGCGGCGGAAGTGGCGGCGGCCAGCGGGGGCCTGCTGGCACCGCATCTCGCTGATGCCCATGCACAACTGGTGGTGCTGGTGACGAGCTACGTGCTCTGGGCATTTTCCCTACCGATGGCGTTCAGCATTCTGACGATCCTGGTGCTGCGCATGGCGCTGCACAAATTGCCTCACGAAAACATGGCCGCATCGAGCTGGCTGGCCCTCGGCCCCATCGGCACCGGTGCATTGGGCATGTTGCTGCTCGGCAGTGACGCCCCGGCGATCTTCGCCGCCAACGGCTTGCCGGGTATCGGTGAAATCGCCTCGGGTCTGGGTCTTATCGCCGGGATCACCCTGTGGGGCTTGGGTCTGTGGTGGATGTTGATGGCGTTGCTGATCACTGCGCGCTACCTGCGTGCCGGCATCCCGTTCAACCTTGGCTGGTGGGGTTTCACCTTTCCGTTGGGTGTTTATTCGCTGGCAACGTTGAAGCTGGCGAGCACCCTGAACCTGGCATTTTTCAGCGTGGTCGGCTGTGCGCTGGTGGCGTTGCTGGCGGTGATGTGGCTGATCGTTGGCAAGCGCACCGTGCAGGGTGCGTGGCGGGGTGAGCTGTTTGTCTCGCCGTGCATCGCAGGTTTGAAGAAATAACCTGAAAAGTTTAGGTAATGTGTGGCCTGGATCGCGGTTGGTGATTCCAATAACCAGTATCCAGGCCTCTCTACCTTAAACATCAGGGAAACACGGAAGATGAGTCACCCCTCACAGTTCAACCTGCTGCGCA
Organism: Pseudomonas sp. NPDC087346; assembly: GCF_044744235.1. NCBI lineage: Bacteria > Pseudomonadati > Pseudomonadota > Gammaproteobacteria > Pseudomonadales > Pseudomonadaceae > Pseudomonas > Pseudomonas sp. NPDC087346. The sequence goes on along the minus strand of NZ_JBIUXX010000045.1, from coordinate 4,394 downwards.
CACGGCGCTTTTTGCCGTTCTTCATTACGCAGTCGCTGGGCGCGTTCAACGACAACGTGTTCAAGCAGTCGCTGATCCTCGCCATTCTGTATCGACTGACCATTGAGGGTGACCGCTCGATCTGGGTCAACCTGTGTGCGTTGCTGTTTATTCTGCCGTTCTTCCTGTTTTCGGCGCTGGCCGGGCAGTTTGGGGAAAAGTTCGCCAAAGACGCGTTGATCCGCGTAATCAAACTGGCGGAAATCGCCATCATGGCGGTGGGCTCGGTCGGTTTCCTCTTTGATCATCTGTCGCTGATGCTGGTGGCGCTGTTTGCCATGGGCACCCACTCGGCGCTGTTCGGGCCGGTGAAGTATTCGATCCTGCCGCAGGCGTTGCGCGAAGACGAACTGGTCGGCGGCAACGGTCTGGTGGAAATGGGCACGTTTCTGGCGATCCTCGCCGGCACCATCGGCGCCGGAGTGATGATGTCTTCGACGCATTACGCGCCGCTGGTGTCGACCGCCATCGTCGGCATTGCCGTGCTGGGTTATCTGGCCAGCCGCAGCATTCCGCGGGCGGCGGCTTCGACACCGCAAATGCGCCTGAACTGGAATATTTTCAGCCAGTCGTGGGCCACATTGAAACTCGGTCTGGGGCAGACCCCAGCGGTATCGCGGTCGATTGTCGGCAACTCGTGGTTCTGGTTTGTCGGGGCGATTTATCTGACGCAGATCCCGGCCTACGCCAAGGAGTGGATGCACGGCGACGAAACCGTGGTGACGCTGATTTTAACCGTATTCTCGGTCGGCATCGCCCTCGGTTCGATGCTCTGCGAGAAGCTCTCCGGGCGTAAAGTCGAAATCGGTCTGGTGCCGTTCGGCTCTTTCGGTCTGACGGTTTTCGGTTTGCTGCTGTGGTGGCATTCCGGTGGTATTCCGGACAGCGTCACCGGCCATAGCTGGATTGAAGTGCTGGGCTTTGTTCACACCTGGGCGGTGCTGATCGACATTCTTGGCTTGGGCATCTTTGGCGGTTTCTACATCGTGCCGCTGTATGCGTTGATCCAGTCACGCACTGCCGAAAACGAACGGGCGCGAGTGATTGCCGCCAACAACATTCTCAACGCGCTGTTTATGGTGGTCTCGGCGATTGTCTCGATTGTGCTGCTGAGCGTGGCCAAGCTGTCGATTCCGCAGTTGTTCCTGGTGGTGTCGCTGCTGAACATCGGCGTCAACGCCTACATCTTCAAAATCGTCCCCGAGTTCAGCATGCGTTTCATGATCTGGCTGCTCAGCCATTCCATGTATCGCGTCGAGCATCGCAATCTCGAAGCTATTCCTGATGAAGGCGCGGCATTGCTGGTGTGCAACCACGTTTCGTTCGTCGATGCGCTGCTGATCGGCGGCGCGGTGCGTAGGCCGATTCGCTTTGTCATGTACTACAAGATCTACAACTTGCCGGTACTGAATTTTATCTTCCGCACGGCGGGGGCGATTCCTATCGCCGGGCGCCAGGAAGACATTCAAATCTACGAAAAAGCCTTCACCCGGATTGCCCAGTATCTGAAGGACGGTGAGCTGGTGTGCATTTTCCCTGAGGGCAAATTGACGGCTGATGGCGAGATGAACGAGTTCCGGGGCGGGCTGACGCGGATTCTCGAAGAGACGCCGGTGCCGGTGATTCCGCTGGCGTTGCAGGGCTTGTGGGGGAGTTTCTTCAGTCGTGATCCGCACAAGGGCTTGTTTCACCGGTTGTGGTCGCGGGTGACTTTGGTGGCGGGTACGCCGGTGGCGGTTGAGGCGGCGGAGCCTGCGAAGTTGCAGGCGTTGGTGGGGGAGTTGCGCGGCGCAGTTAGATAGTTGGTGACGGTGCTGGCCTCATCGCTGGCAAGCCAGCTCCCACAGGTTCGATGGTGTACACGGGATTTGTGTTCACTGAAGATCCCTGTGGGAGCTGGCTTGCCAGCGATAGGTCCAGAGGCCTAAGTACTGATCTTGAGCCCGACCAACCCGGCAATGATCAACCCCACACTCGCCAGTCGAAAGAACGCCATCGACTCGCCAAACAGAATGATCCCCGCAATCACCGTGCCCACGGCACCGACCCCGGTCCAGATCGCATAAGCCGTGCCCAGCGGCAATTCCTTCATCGCAAGGCCCAGCAGGCCAAGGCTGATAGCCATGGCCGCAATGGTCAGTGCGGTCGGGAGTGGACGGCTGAAGCCATCGGTGTATTTCAGGCCGACGGCCCAGCCAACTTCAAACAGGCCGGCGAAAAACAGAATGATCCAGGACATGAAAGACCTCCATCGATAGAAGGGGTCGTCCCCGGATTAATAACTCGATTGAGCCGCGAGGTCGTCCCCGCGTGGCCTACATGATGCTGAGCATTAATCCGCGGATCAAGTTTCTGGCTTAATCGGCAGTCTGCCGCGACAGCGATTGTTCATCGTCTTTATCGCTCATGCGCCGGAAGTACGTTGAAAGCAGCGCCCCGGAAATGTTGTGCCATACACTGAACAGCGCGCTCGGCACCGCCGCCAATGGCGAGAAATGCGCGCTGGCCAACGCGGCCCCCAGCCCGGAGTTCTGCATGCCGACTTCCAGCGCCAGCGACTTGCGCTGGGCCAATGGCAGCTTGAACAGGCGCCCGGTGAAGTAACCCAGCAAGTAACCGAAACTGTTGTGCAGCATCACTACCGCCATGATCAGCAGGCCGGATTCGGCGATTTTCGCCTGGCTGGCAGCGACTACCGCGGTGACGATGATCACGATGCTGACCACCGACACCAGCGGCAAAACATCCACCGCATGGCGAACCTTGTCACCGAGCAAGCGTTGCGCAACCACGCCAAGAATGATCGGCAGCAGCACCACTTGCAGGATCGACCAGAACAGCTCCATGAACGAAACCGGCAGCCACGCGGATGCCAGCAGCCAGATCAGCGCCGGTGTCAGCAATGGCGCGAGGAGGGTGGTGACAGCGGCAATGGCCACCGACAACGCCAGATCGCCCTTGGCCAGCCAGGTCATCACGTTGGAGGAAGTGCCGCTCGGGCAGCAGCCGACCAGAATTACGCCGACGGCGATTTCCGGTGGCAAATGGAATATCTGGCAGAGCAACCACGCCACACCGGGCATGATCACGAAATGTGCGATCACGCCCAGCGCCACGCGCCATGGATGGCGGGCGACAGCGGCGAAGTCATCGAGTTTGAGGGTCAGGCCCATGCCGAACATCACCAGCCCCAGCAGAGGCACGATTGCGCCCTTGAGGCCGAGGAACCACGCCGGTTGCAGGAACGCGAGCACGGCGAAGATCAGAACCCAGTAAGCGAAGGTGTTGCCGACAAAACGACTCAGTGCAGCCAGTGCGCGCATGGCCTGATCCTTATTACTAATGAACAGCACAAAACATTGTGGGAGCTGGCTTGCCAGCGATGGCGGCGTGTCAGACACCATTTGGGCCATCTGTAACACCGCTATCGCTGGCAAGCCAGCTCCCACATTTGACCCTGTTCCTTCAGTAGGAACAGGTTGGTTTTAGATCCCCTGCGGAGTCTCTTCACCGCCCAGCGCTTCAACCAGTGCCGGCAGGAAGTCGCCGAAGGTCAGCATCATCAGGGTGAAGCTGGCATCGAGCTGGCCGAGGGCTTCTTCGCCACCGTCCTGTTCCGCCTGATCCTGCAGCAGGTCTTCGAACTTCAGACGTTTGACGGTCATCTTGTCGTCGAGCATGAACGACAGTTTGTCCTGCCAGGCCAGCGACAACTGAGTGACCACTTTGCCGGTGCTCAGGTGCAGCTGGATTTCTTCGCTGGTCAGATCCTGACGCTTGCAACGCACGATCCCGCCATCTTCGTGGGTGTCGCGCAGTTCGCATTCGTCGAGCACGAAGAAGTCGTCGGCGGCTTTCTGGGTGGTGACCCATTCGGTCATGGTCGCGGTTGGCGACATTTTCACCGTCAGCGGACGAACGGGCAGGGTGCCGATCACTTCACGCAGGGTCGAGAGCAGGTCTTCCGCGCGTTTCGGGCTGGCCGAGTTGACCAGGATCAGACCTTGTTTTGGCGCGATGGCGGCGAAGGTCGACGAACGACGGATGAAGGCGCGCGGCAGGAACGCCTGGATGATTTCATCCTTGATCTGATCGCGTTCCTTCTTATAGACCTTGCGCATTTGCTCGGCTTCGATCTCTTCGACCTTTTCCTTGACCGCGTCGCGCACGACGCTGCCCGGCAGAATGCGTTCTTCTTTACGTGCCGCGACCAGCAGGAAATCACCGCTGACGTGCACCAGTGGAGCATCTTCGCCTTTGCCGAACGGCGCGACGAAACCGTAGGTGGTCAACTCCTGGCTTGCACATGGACGCGCCAGTTTGGTGGCCAGTGCAGTTTCCAGCGCCTCGGCATC
>NZ_JBIUXX010000044.1:45651-54835 GCF_044744235.1 Pseudomonas sp. NPDC087346 | reverse complement strand
GCCCTGACCGTCGGCACCGGTGCCAGCCTTCCGGCGCTGGCCGCCGATGAGCTGCACTACAACCAGATTTCCCTGCGCGCCGAAGTCAGCCAGGAAGTGGCCCGCGACCTGATGATCGTGACGCTCTACACCGAAGAACAAAACACCGACCCGGCCAAACTCGCCGCCGACGTCAGCACCACCATGAACAAGGCACTGGCCCAGGCCAAGCAAGTCAAAGACATCACCCTGCGCCAGGGCAGCCGCAACAGCTACCCGATCTACGACACCAAGGGCCAGAAAATCACCGGTTGGCGTGAACGCGCCGAACTGCGCCTGGAAAGCTCCGACTTTGCCGCCCTGTCCAAACTCACCGGCGAACTGCTGGGTGACCTGAAAATGGGCGGCATGGACTTCGCCATCGCTGACCCGACCCGCAAGGCCAGCGAAGACCAACTGCTGAAAGAAGCCGTCAGCGCCTTCAAGGCCCGTGCCCAACTGGCCACCGATGCACTCGGCGGCAAGGGCTACAAAATCGTCAACCTGAACCTCAACAGCAACGGTTATCCACAACCGTACCTGCGCGCACCGATGATGATGAAAGCGGCGGCCATGGACTCGGCGCCGGTGACCCCGGAAGTCGAAGCAGGCACCAGCCAGGTCAACATGACAGCCGATGGCTCGATTGAAGTGCTGATGCAGTGATTTGATTTGGGCTGAATGAAAAACCGGCGATCAGTGAATGATCGCCGGTTTTTTTGTGCCCGGGATATGTACTGGCTGATCCGACGCCATCGCTAGCAGGCTAGCTCCCACAAGGGGTATGCATTCCAACTGTGGCAGCTAGCCTGCTAGCGAAGAACGATGATGCGGTGCTCCTGACCATGCGGGAATCAATGGTTGTATTGATCACTGGAAATCACATCGACGGCACGCTGCCAGCCCTCAGCTTCTGTTCCGCACTTCTGATCGTCCAATTTAGAACCACTGCGATAAACCTGCCACCAGGAATCAGTGGTTGAGGAAACATACCGAACCTCATAGCCACGCTGTTGTGCATCAGCCTTTTCTTGAGCAGTCATGATGATGTCCTTATATGGATTAGCGCTGGTAACGCCGCCGACATCAGACCGTGCGACGAGCCAGACTCATGCTTAATCAAATGACAGGACATATCTACTGTCAGGTCTGACAGGTATGAACGCGTCCAGTCCAACATTTGCGGAGCCAATTCTGCCGCCATCACTGGCAAGCCAGCTCCCACAGGTTCTGCATTGTTGCTGAAAATGGCGCAGATCACTGTGGGAGCGAGCTTGCTCGCGAATAACGATGACGCGGGCGTCAGGTTTGCGGATCAACCCGATCCAGCGCCCGATGCACCGCCAACTCGGCGAGCATGATGATCTGCTGGATCGCCAGCACCGTATTGCGCTCTGGCCCGACCGAGCCGGTCGGCGAAGTGGGTGGCTGCTATGTGCGGGGTGAGAAACCGGAAAACCAGGAAACCGGCCAGACCGAAGTCTGCCCACACACAGCCGCCATAACGCATTTGCGGAGCAGCAAAGCTGCGGGCAATTATGCTGATACGGGAATTCCAGGGTTCTCACACCCGATCACTGAATGTTCAGCGACAACCAAAGACTAGAGAGCCCACGTCCGACGGACAACCTGAAAACCTTGTGGGAAGGTTCCGGTTATTTGAAATACTTTTAAACGGTCAAAAACTTACCCTCACCCCCGATATGTATCCAAGGCGCTACCAAAAGAAGCACCCCAGTTGCACCCAGTACTACCCCCCGAAAAAACCACTACCCCAGTCCCCACAAAGCCCCCACCCAAACATCAGAAAATTCCCACAAAACCAACGGTATATATAAGTAACACCAAGCCCCACCCCGGCGCACACAACGTGACCAATGCACCGTTTTGGGGCTTCATTTGCACCGTAAAAAACACTCGCAAACGGTCAAATGCGTCAAAACTTATACCAATGCGACATTAAGGTACGTACGTGCCACCGTTTGACGCTTGCTAACACTCTGGATCTTGCAATGGGTATGGCCCCTGCATAAGTATCCGCAGGCACGACTCACGAGGTCGTACCTCACAACTAAAAAATGACAACAAATCATGAGGCCAACATGCTTAAACACGCGGTCATTCCGTTTTTAGTCGGCGCAGGCTTGTTAGCCTCCGCACCATTCGCAGCCGCTGCGACTAACCTGGTGTTCTGCTCCGAAGGGAGCCCTGCCGGATTCGATCCAGGCCAGTACACCACCGGAACCGACTTCGACGCCTCTGCTGAAACCATGTTCAACCGCCTGACCCAGTTCGAGCGCGGCGGCACCGCCGTTGTTCCTGGCCTGGCGACCAGTTGGGACATTTCAACCGACGGCCTGACTTACACCTTCCACCTGCGTGAAGGCGTCAAGTTCCACACCACCCCGTACTTCAAGCCGACTCGTGAGTTCAACGCCGACGACGTGCTGTTCACCTTCAATCGCATGATTAACAAGGATGACCCGTTCCGTAAGGCGTACCCGACCGAATTCCCGTACTTCACCGACATGGGGATGGATACCAACATCACCAAGATCGATAAAGTCGACGACCACACCGTCAAGTTCACGCTGAAAGAAGTTGATGCCGCGTTCATCCAGAACATGGCCATGAGCTTCGCGTCGGTTCAGTCCGCCGAGTACGCTGCCCAGCTGCTCAAGGAAGGCAAGGCTTCCGACATCAACCAGAAGCCGATCGGCACTGGCCCGTTCGTGTTCAAGAGCTACCAGAAAGACTCCAACATCCGCTACACCGGGAACAAGGATTACTGGAAGCCTGAAGACGTGAAGATCGACAACCTGATCTTCGCTATCACCACCGACCCGTCGGTACGTATTCAGAAGCTGAAAAAGAACGAGTGCCAGGTCACCCTGTTCCCGCGTCCGGCCGACCTGAAGGCGCTGAAGGAAGACAAGAACCTGAAGATGCCTGACCAGGCTGGTTTCAACCTGGGCTACATCGCTTACAACGTGATGGACAAGGTCAAGGGCAGCAACGAAGCCAACCCGCTGGCCGACCTGCGTGTACGTCAGGCGCTGGACATGGCCGTGAACAAACCGCAGATCATCGACTCGGTTTATCAGGGCGCAGGCCAACTGGCTGTCAACGCCATGCCGCCAACCCAGTGGTCTTACGACACCACCATCAAGGACGCCAAGTACGATCCTGAGAAAGCCAAAGCGCTGCTCAAGGAAGCCGGCGTCAAGGAAGGTACCGAGATCGTTCTGTGGGCGATGCCGGTTCAACGTCCGTACAACCCGAACGCCAAGCTGATGGCCGAAATGCTCCAGTCCGACTGGAAGAAAATCGGTCTGAACGTGAAGATCACCAGCTACGAATGGGGCGAGTACATCAAGCGCTCCAAGGGCGGCGAGAACCAGGCGATGATCATCGGCTGGAGCGGCGACAATGGTGATCCGGATAACTGGCTCAACGTTCTGTTCGGCTGCGACTCGCTGAGCGGCAACAACTTCTCCAAATGGTGTGACAAGAAGTTCGACGGCCTCGTGAAAGAAGCCAAGCGCACCACCGACCAGGCCAAGCGCACCGAACTGTACAAACAGGCGCAACACGTCCTCAAAGATGCAGTTCCAATGACACCTATCGCTCACTCGACGGTGTATCAACCCATGCGCGCCAACGTGCAGGACTTCAAGATCAGCCCATTCGGCTTGAACTCCTTCTACGGCGTCAGCGTCAGCAATTGAGTTAACGCAACGGCGACGTTTTTCACGTCGCCGTTGCCTTATCTGCCGGAAAGTTAGGAATTTGCCTACATCCAATTCCATTGCGGACGACTGCAATGGTGTGGGACGTGTCGCCCTTTCCTACGAGGTTTTCAGGCTTTTACGTATTTACTGCCAGGCCCACGGTCCCTACCGTCGGGTTCTGACCAGTCTCTGCGTGGGCCACCGGTTTGCCGTACGTATTGGATTGAGCTCGACGCAGCCACAACGTCTCCGGATGAGACGGCGGCGCATCGAACAACACTAAAAAAAGAGGGAGCGTTATGCGCCATACCTTGGTTTTTTCCGCATTGCTGGGTGCCGGCCTGTTGGCCGCCACTTCGACCGGTTTCGCCGCCGGCAACAGTCTGGTGTTCTGCTCAGAAGGCAGCCCAGCGGGTTTTGATACCGCGCAATACACCACGGCAACCGACAACGACGCCGCCGAGCCGATCTACAACCGGCTGGCCGAGTTCGAAAAAGGCGCGACCAACGTCGTACCGGGCCTCGCGACCAAGTGGGATATTTCCGAGGATGGTCTCAAGTACACCTTTCACCTGCGTGAAGGTGTGAAGTTTCATACAACGCCGTACTTCAAACCCAGCCGCGACTTCAACGCCGATGACGTGCTGTTCACGTTCAATCGCATGCTTGATCCGCAGCAACCATTCCGTAAGGCTTATCCCACCGAGTTCCCGTACTTCAACGGGATGAGCCTGAACAAGAACATCGCCAAGGTCGAGAAGACCGACCCGCTGACCGTGGTGTTTACGCTAAACAGTGTTGATGCCGCGTTTATCCAGAACATCGCCATGAGCTTCGCCGCGATCCTGTCCGCCGAATATGCCGACAAGCTGCTGGCCGAAGGCAAGCCGAGCGATATCAACCAGAAGCCGATCGGCACTGGCCCGTTCGTGTTCAAGAGCTACCAGAAAGACTCGAACATCCGTTACACCGGCAACGAACAATATTGGGACCCGAGCCGGGTCAAGCTGAAGAATCTGATCTTCGCAATCAACACCGACGCCTCGGTGCGCGTGCAGAAGCTCAAGGCCAACGAGTGCCAGATCACCCTGCACCCACGCCCTGCCGATGTCGTGGCGTTGAAAACCGATCCGAAGCTGAAGCTGATCGAGAAGCCTGGCTTCAACCTCGGCTACATCGCCTACAACGTGCGCCACAAGCCTTTTGACCAGCTCGAAGTGCGTCAGGCGCTGGACATGGCGGTGAATAAACAAGGGATTCTCAACGCCGTTTATCAAGGTGCAGGTCAATTGGCGGTCAACGCCATGCCGCCGACCCAATGGTCCTACGACGAGACCATCAAGGACGCCGCCTACAACCCGGAAAAAGCCAAAGAGTTGCTCAAGGCTGCCGGCGTAAAGGAAGGCACCGAGATCACTTTGTGGGCGATGCCGGTGCAACGTCCGTACAACCCGAACGCCAAACTGATGGCCGAAATGCTCCAGGCTGACTGGGCGAAAATCGGTCTGAAAGTGAAGATCGTCAGCTACGAATGGGGCGAGTACATCAAGCGCACCAAGAATGGCGAGCACGACATCAGCCTGATCGGCTGGACCGGTGACAATGGTGACCCGGACAACTGGCTCGGCACGCTTTACAGCTGTGATGCCATCGGCGGCAACAACTACTCCATGTGGTGCGACCCGGCTTACGACAAGCTGATCAAACAGGCCAAGATCGTCACCGATCGCGACCAGCGCACCGTGCTTTATAAACAGGCCCAGCAATTGCTTAAACAGCAAGTGCCGATCACGCCTGTCGCCCATTCAACGGTCAACCAACCGTTGAGCGCCAAAGTCGAGGGCTTCAAGGTCAGCCCGTTCGGCCGCAACGTTTTCTCGGGTGTCAGTATCGATTAACCCAACCGATTAGCCGCAACGCTGAGGGGGCTGTCTATCCCCCTCACGCAAGCGCTTTGCCGAAATTCGCCCATCAGGCCTTTGGCAAACGTTTGCGATGTGTGAATGAGTTCTAAACCAATAACCGGCCAACCTAAAAAAGCCGGCATAAAAAGAAAGTAAAGGAGCTTCACCCATGAAACTGAGCAGCACTGCGATACTGGCCCTGGCCATCAGCAGCATCACCGCCACGGCTTATGCTGAAAATGTGAGTCAGGAGTTTGTCCCAACCACATTGGCCGGTAGTAGCGCCCAAAGCGAGGCCAAAGGCTTTATCGATGGACAAAGCCTGGGCGGCACCACACGCAACTGGTATGCCAATGAACTGCGTCGTCGTGACGACAGTTTCAGCTACGTGAAAAATAGCGACAAAGACACCTCGCCAGTGGTCAGAACCAAGACCCCGCGCCGTATCAACTGGGTTCAAGGCACCATCGTCAACTACACCTCGGGCTTCACCCAAGGCACCGTTGGCGTCAGCACCGAAGTCGCCGCTTACAACGCCATCGTTCTGGATCGTGACCGCAAGGACATTGCCGGCGGTTCCAACCGTACGCTGGCACACTCCGATGGTGACGCAGTAGACCAGTGGAGCAAATTGGGTCTGGCCAACGTCAAGTTCCGCGTCTCGAACACCACCCTGACGGCCGGTCGCCAGAACTTCAGCACGCCGATCGTTGACGTCATCGGCAACCGTCCGCTGCCTTCGAGCTTTGAAGGTATCAGCTTGCACAGCGAAGAATTGAACAACCTGTCCTTCGACCTGGCCGGTTTCGACCGCGTCTCGCCACGTACCGAACAGAGCCTGTCGAAATTCCGCTCCGAGTACGGCGCCAATGGCGAAGAAACCGACAAGGTCTACACCGCTGGTGTGAACTACCAGCCGCTCAAGAGCCTGAAAACCAGTCTCTATGTAGCCAACGTCGAAGACTTCTGGAACCAGTACTACTTCGGCGCCACCCACGAACTGGGTGACAGCCAGGTACTGAGCCTGACCACCGGTCTGAACTACTACAAGACCATGGACGAAGGCAAAAAGTTGATGGGCAACATCGACAACGATACCTACTCGCTGTCGTTGGGCCTGGCTCACCAGGCCCACAGCCTGACCTTCTCGTACCAGCAAGTGAACGGTAACGAGTACTTCGACTACCTGCACGAAACCAACGGCATCTACCTGGCCAACTCCCTGCTGTCGGACTTCAACGGCCCGAACGAGAAATCCTTCCAGATCGCCTACGGCATCAACATGGCCGAGTACGGCGTTCCAGGTCTGAAGTTCAACATCTACCAGGCTCGCGGTTGGGGCATTGACGGTACTCACTACCGTGGCACGGCTTACACCATTCCAGATGACAAGCGCGGCGACCTGAGCCTGATGGACGGCGAAAGCCACTATGAATACGGCATCGGCGCGGCTTACGCAGTGCAGAGCGGCCCACTCAAGGCCACCGCGATTCGTGCAACTTACACCACGCACCGCGCCAGCGAGCACCAGGCTGACGGCAACATCAACGAGTTCCGTCTCGTGACCACCATCCCGTTCAACATCCTGTAAAAACGCCAATCGACGGCTGACTCATGATGAGTCAGCCGTTCGGTTTTTTGTCTTCAACCGATTGCAGAGGGTTATCGATGAAAATGCTTCCCCTACGTGCGGCCATTGCTGCCGCGTTGCTGAGTGTCGCTGTTGGCGTCTCGGCCAAACCCTTGGTGGTCTGCACCGAAGCCAGCCCGGAAGGCTTCGATATGGTCCAGTACACGACTGCAGTCACTGCGGACGCTGTGGCCGAAACCATCTTCAACCGTCTGGCCGACTTCAAGCCTGGTACCACCGACGTGATTCCAGCGCTGGCCGACTCCTGGGACATCAGCGAGGACGGTCTGACTTACACGTTCCACTTGCGTAAAGGCGTCAAGTTTCACACCACCGAATACTTCAAGCCGACCCGCGACATGAATGCCGACGACGTGGTCTGGAGCTTCCAGCGTCAGCTGGACCCGAACCATCCGTGGCACAAGAAGTCGAGCGTGGGCTTCCCGTACTTTGAAAGCATGGGCTTCAAGGAACTGCTCAAGAGCGTAGAGAAAGTCGACGACAACACGGTCAAGTTCACCCTGACCCGCCGCGAAGCGCCGTTCCTCGCCGACATCGCCATGGCGTTCTCCTCGATCTACTCCGCCGAGTACGCCGACCAGTTGCTCAAGGCCGACAAGACTGGCGACCTCAACAGCAAACCGGTCGGCACCGGCCCGTTCATCTTCCAGCGCTACGCCAAGGACGCCCAGGTACGGTTCAAGGCCAACCCGGATTACTTCCGTGGCAAGCCGCCGGCTGATGCGTTGATTCTGGCCATCGCCACTGACAACAACGTGCGCCTGCAAAAGCTCAAGGCCAACGAGTGCCAGATCGCGCTGTATCCGAAGCCGGATGACATTCCGAGCATCAAGAAAGACACCAACCTGAAAGTCGATGAGCTGGACGCGATGACCGTCTCGTACATCGCCATGAACACCCAGCACAAGTACATGAGCGACGTGCGCGTGCGTAAGGCCATCGACATCGCGTTCGACAAGGAAGCCTACGTCAACGCGCTGTTCGGCAAGGGCAACGCCTCGGTCGCGGTCAACCCGTACCCGCCGACGCTGCTGGGTTACAACCACGACCTGAAGAACCCGCCACGCGACCTCGACAAGGCCCGCGCCTTGCTCAAGGAAGCCGGGGTTCCGGACGGCACCGTGTTTACCCTGTTTACCCGTAACGGCGGTGGTCCGACCAACCCGAACCCGATGCTCGGCGCACAGATGATGCAGGCTGACCTGGCGAAAGTCGGGATCAAGATCGACATTCGCGTCATGGAATGGGGCGAAATGCTCAAACGCGCCAAGAACGGTGAGCACGATATGGTGTCTGCCGGATGGGCGGGCGACAACGGCGACCCGGATAACTTCCTGACGCCTATGCTCAGTTGCGAAGCTGCCAAGAACGGCGAAAACTACGCTCGCTGGTGCAACGAGAAATTCCAGACTCTGCTGGATGAAGCACGGGCTAAAGTAGATCCGGCGGAACGCGCCAGGCTCTACGAAGAAGCCCAGGTTCTGTTTAATCAGGACCAACCGTGGATCAGCATGGCCCACACCCGGATGTTCACTGCAATGCGCAACAACGTAGAGGGTTATCACATCAGCCCTCTCACCACTAATAACTTCGCCACCACCCAGGTGAAGTAGATAAGAAACTCCCGGTTTCCCTGATCCCAGGGAGACCGGGCACGCCTAACCGGCTGATGAGGTACCACACAAGATGTTTAGTTTTATTGCCCGCCGACTGGGGTTGTTGATCCCCACGTTTTTCGGCATCACCTTGCTGACTTTCGCGTTGATTCGCATGATTCCTGGCGACCCTGTGGAAGTCATGATGTTCTTAGGTAGGGTAGACGACTTAATTCAAGATAATGCTATTGAACGCGTATGTCGTATTATTCTTGTGTTGTAGAT
>NZ_JBIUXX010000044.1:0-45641 GCF_044744235.1 Pseudomonas sp. NPDC087346 | reverse complement strand
TCATGATGGGCGAACGTCGGGTCGACCCCGAAATGCACGCTCAGGCAATGGAACGCCTAGGTCTGAACAAACCGCTGTACGCCCAGTATCTGGACTACATCGGCAAACTGGCCCACGGCGATCTCGGCGAATCCCTGCGCACGCGCACCAGCGTATGGACCGAGTTCACCTCCCTCTTCCCCGCGACCCTGGAACTGTCCATGGCCGCGCTGCTGTTCGCCGGTGTCCTTGGCCTGTTGGCCGGGGTGATCGCGGCCCTCAAGCGAGGGTCCCTGTTCGACCATGGGGTGATGGGTATCTCCCTGGCGGGATACTCGATGCCGATCTTCTGGTGGGGCCTGATCCTGATCATGTTCTTCTCGGTGAGCCTGGGCTGGACCCCGGTTTCCGGGCGCATCGACCTGCTTTACGACATCGAGCCGCGCACCGGTTTCATGCTGATCGACACGCTGCTGGCCGATGACGTCGGCGCGTTTTTCGATGCATTGCATCACCTGATCCTGCCGGCCATCGTGCTCGGTACGATCCCGCTGGCGGTGATCGCGCGGATGACCCGTTCGTCGATGCTCGAAGTATTGCGTGAAGACTACATCCGCACCGCCCGGGCCAAAGGCCTGTCGCCATCGCGCGTGGTGTTCGTGCACGGTCTGCGTAATGCGCTGATTCCGGTACTGACAGTGGTCGGCCTGCAAGTCGGCACCCTGCTGGCCGGTGCGGTTCTGACCGAAACCATCTTCTCCTGGCCCGGCATCGGCAAATGGCTGATCGAAGCCATCGGCGCCCGGGACTATCCAGTAGTACAAAACGGCATCCTGTTAATTGCTTGCCTGGTGATTCTGGTCAACTTCGTAGTGGACATCCTCTACGGCTTTGCCAACCCACGCATCCGTCATCAGCGCTGAGGTCAATATCCATGAGCACTCCAACTTCCTCAGTAGCCACTTCCGCGTCCGCCGTGGATCAAAGCCTGCTGTACCCGTCGCCGTACAAAGAGTTCTGGCAAGCCTTCTCGAAGAACAAAGGTGCCGTTGCCGGCCTGCTGTTCATGTTGCTGGTGGTTTTCTGCGCGCTGTTCGCGCCGTGGGTCGCCCCGCACAACCCGAGCGAGCAATACCGTGACTTCCTGCTGACGCCTCCGGCGTGGCTTGAAGGCGGGCAGATGCAATTCCTGCTCGGCACCGATGAACTGGGTCGTGACCTGCTGTCGCGTCTGATCCAGGGTTCGCGTCTGTCGTTGCTGATCGGCTTGTCGTCGGTGGTGATGTCGCTGATCCCGGGGATTCTGCTGGGCCTGTTCGCCGGTTTCTTCCCGAAAGCGCTTGGCCCGACCATCATGCGTCTGATGGACATCATGCTGGCCCTGCCGTCGCTGCTGCTGGCTGTGGCGATTGTCGCCATCCTCGGCCCTGGCCTGATCAACACCGTGATCGCGATTGCCGTGGTGTCCCTGCCGTCCTATGTCCGTCTGACCCGCGCTGCGGTGATGGGCGAACTGAACCGCGACTACGTGACCGCCGCCCGCCTCGCCGGTGCCGGTCTGCCACGTCTGATGTTCATCACCGTGCTGCCGAACTGCATGGCGCCGCTGATTGTTCAGGCAACGCTCAGCTTCTCTTCGGCGATTCTCGATGCTGCTGCTCTGGGCTTCCTCGGCCTTGGCGTACAACCGCCAACCCCTGAGTGGGGCACCATGCTGGCCTCGGCCCGCGACTACATCGAACGCGCCTGGTGGGTAGTCAGTCTGCCTGGTTTGACCATTTTGCTCAGCGTGCTGGCAATCAACTTGATGGGCGACGGTCTGCGCGATGCGCTGGACCCGAAACTCAAGAACGCCGCCTGAGGAGATTCCCATGTCACTGCTAGAAATCAAGAATCTCAACGTTCGCTTCGGCGACAAGAACGCCGTGCCGGTGGTCGATGGCCTCGACCTCAAAGTGGACAAGGGCGAAGTACTGGCCATTGTTGGCGAATCCGGGTCCGGCAAGTCCGTGACCATGATGGCGCTGATGGGTCTGATCGAGCACCCGGGGATCGTCACCGCTGACTCCCTGAGCTTCGATGGCAAGAACATGCTGAAGCTGAGCAACCGCCAGCGTCGGCAGATCGTCGGCAAAGACCTGGCGATGGTATTTCAGGACCCGATGACCGCACTGAACCCGAGCTACACAGTCGGTTTCCAGATCGAAGAAGTGCTGCGCCTGCACCTGAAAATGTCCGGCAAGCAAGCGCGCAAACGCGCCATCGAACTGCTGGAAAAAGTTGAAATCCCGGGCGCCGCCAGCCGTATGGATGCTTACCCGCATCAACTGTCCGGCGGTATGAGCCAGCGCGTGGCAATTGCCATGGCGATTGCCGGCGAACCGAAACTGCTGATCGCCGACGAACCGACCACGGCACTCGACGTGACGATTCAGGCACAGATCATGGATCTGCTGCTGGCGTTGCAGAAAGAACAGAACATGGGCCTGGTGCTGATCACTCACGACCTCGCGGTCGTGGCTGAAACTGCCCAGCGCGTGTGCGTGATGTATGCGGGCCAAGCCGTTGAAGTCGGTCAGGTGCCGCAACTGTTCGACATCCCGGCGCACCCGTACAGCGAAGCGCTGCTCAAGGCGATTCCGGAACACAGCCTCGGTGCCGAACGTCTGGCGACTTTGCCCGGCATCGTCCCCGGCCGTTACGACCGTCCGCAGGGTTGCCTGCTGTCGCCGCGCTGCCCGTACGTGCAGGACAACTGCCGTACCCAGCGCCCGGCGCTTGACCCGAAAAGCAACAGCCTCGCCCGCTGCTTCTACCCGCTGAATCAGGAGGTGGCGTAATGGCCGTCGTACTTACCGCCCGCGACCTGACCCGTCACTACGAAGTCTCCCGTGGCCTGTTCAAGGGCCACGCGACTGTACGCGCCCTCAACGGTGTGTCGTTCGAACTGGAAGCCGGCAAGACCCTCGCCGTTGTTGGTGAATCGGGCTGCGGCAAATCCACCCTCGCCCGCGCCCTGACCCTGATCGAAGACCCGTCTTCGGGCTCGCTGAAAATCGCCGGCCAGGAAGTTACCGGCGCCGACAAGGCCCAGCGCAAACAACTGCGCAAAGACGTGCAGATGGTGTTCCAGAGCCCGTACGCATCGTTGAACCCACGGCAGAAAATCGGTGACCAACTGGCCGAGCCGCTGCTGATCAACACCAACCTGAGTGCCGCCGAACGTCGCGAGAAAGTTCAGGCGATGATGAAGCAGGTCGGCTTGCGTCCCGAGCACTACCAGCGTTATCCGCACATGTTCTCCGGCGGTCAGCGCCAGCGGATCGCTCTGGCCCGGGCGATGATGTTGCAACCGAAAGTGCTGGTGGCGGATGAACCGACCTCGGCGCTGGACGTGTCGATTCAGGCTCAGGTGCTGAACCTGTTCATGGATCTGCAGCAGGAATTCAACACTGCCTACGTGTTCATCTCGCACAACCTCGCGGTAGTGCGTCACGTTGCCGACCATGTGATGGTGATGTACCTCGGTCGTCCAGTGGAAATGGGCCCGAAAGAGGACATCTACACCCGTCCTCTGCACCCGTACACCCAGGCACTGCTGTCGGCGACGCCGACCATTCACCCGGACCCGGACAAGCCGAAAATCAAGATCGTCGGCGAACTGCCCAACCCGCTGAACCCGCCGTCAGGCTGCGCTTTCCACAAGCGCTGCCCATACGCGACCGAGCGTTGCAGCACTGAAGAGCCGGCCCTGCGCCATCTCGACAGCCGCCAGGTGGCGTGCCACTACGCCGAGCAATTCCTCGACGGCGCGGCATAAAACAAAACCCTGTAGGAGCTGCGGCACGCTGCGATCTTTTGATTTTCAGAATCAAGATCAAAAGATCGCAGCGTGCCGCAGCGCCTACAGGGATTGAGTTGTTTGTGATTCAAGTGTTAACCAAACCCCTTCTGCCCCGATTGCGCATCAGTCGAGGAAGAAGGGGTTTTCTTTTGTCTGCGATTTACGACTGGCTGTCGCCGTCATCATCGTCGTCGGTGTCTGGTTCGTCAGTGGTCGAATCGTCATCGTCCTTGCTGCCGCCCTGATCCTGATCGCCAGGTTCGGACTCGGACTTGGCCAGCATGATCACCCCTGCGTGCCCGTGAGCCGCATTGAATCCCTGTGGTAGCGTGGCGGTACTCGCCCAGGCCGCCGTGGTGCCAAGCGTCAACATCACCAAAACCTTAAGCAACAGCACAATGCGTTGAAAAATGTTCATAGCTGATTCCATCCTTTCTGGGTTGAAGCCTGGGTGCCGATCTGGCGCTGAGTGAAATCTAGTTCCGATCAGCCGGGTTCACCAGATAGGACGCTAATCAACCCTCGGAAATGCCCCGCCACGGCAGATCGCTTTCGAATAACACCTATAACCAGAACAGCTAAGCACTGCGCGTCGCCCTGTACATCAACGGTATCGCCAGCAACGCCAGTGCGGCACTGACCAGCCACACACTGTGCCCGCCGAAGTGGCCGTAGAGCTGACCGCCAAGCACTGGCGACAGCAACGCACTGGCGCTCCAGCTCATGAAAAACAGGCCGAAATACTGACCACTCTTGCCGGCCTGCGCGTGTTGCATGACCAGCACGTTCATCGGTGGCATGAAGAAAGCTTCACCCAGGGTCCAGATCACCGTCGACAGGCAGGCATAAAACAGCCCGGAACCAAACGGCAACATCCCCAGCCCGCAAGCCAGCAATACGCTGCCCGCGATCAATTGCCGACGCAGGCCCCAGCGCTCGCCCCAATGTGACAGCGGAATTTGCAGCAACACTACCAACAGCGCGTTGAGCCCGAATTGCCAGCCGATGGCCTCGGTACTCAAGTGGTAATACTCACGCAGATAGTTGCCGAGGGTGCTGTAGACCGTGTCGAAGGCGATGCCGAGCAGCACCGCCGCCGCCAGCAACCAGAGAAATGGTTTGTCGCGATAAGGTACGCCGGGGCCAGCCGCATTTTCGGGCACGGGGTCGGCAATCAGC
Organism: Pseudomonas sp. NPDC087346; assembly: GCF_044744235.1. Classification (NCBI taxonomy): domain Bacteria; kingdom Pseudomonadati; phylum Pseudomonadota; class Gammaproteobacteria; order Pseudomonadales; family Pseudomonadaceae; genus Pseudomonas; species Pseudomonas sp. NPDC087346. The sequence goes on along the minus strand of NZ_JBIUXX010000044.1, from coordinate 40,639 downwards.
ACCGGGCGATGCCACGTCGAACGGACAAACCAGAGCAACGCCAGCGCTGTCATTGCCGCGCTGACAAAAAACACCCAGCGAAAATCCGTCTGCGCCAGCACGCCACCGGCCACCCCGGCGACCGCCATGCCGAGGTTGCGCGCAACCCGACTCAGCGACTGCGCACGGGCGCGCTGTGCAGGCTGGCAATATTCCATGATCAACCGCTGATGCAGTGTGCGAATGGCGCCATCGAGCGTGCCGCTGAACAACAGCAACCCGGCCAGCAACGGCACTTGCGTGACCAGTCCCAGCGCAATCAGTGTCCACACCGAAAGAAAAAACAGCGCAGCGGTGAGTCGTGCCGTGGGCACATGATCACTGAGCAGCCCCCCGGCCATCGAGCCGATCAACAGCCCCGCACCATAAGCGGAGAGCAACCAGCCCACCGTCTCAATCGCCAGCCCCAGCTCCTGGCGCAGATACAGCGCCATGAACAGCTTGACCATGCTGCTCAGGCGATTGATGAACAGCAAAGCAGCAAGCACCCAGGCCATCGGGCTGAAGTAGCCGTCGTATCGCAGCAGGTGAGTCAGTCGACTCAGCATTCCCTTTGATCCTTTTCCCTGTGGACAATCGCTGTGGATGAAATCCGCCTTCTGAAGGCTAACCGTCAGCGCCGAGGTTGTCGTTAGCAAAAACTCCAAGTGCGGCGATCTTTTGATGGGCAACAAAAAGCCCCATGCTTTCGCCGTGGGGCCTTATATAGCTGAACATGCTTCCAATCCAATAAGTGGCCGTGAGTTAGAAAACAGACGGTTTGAGGGCACTATTAGCCGGTGCGTAGCCAGTAAAACTGCAAGTTATTAACATATTTTGAAAGACCGGGGCTGACCTTGATAAAGTCTTCTCCGACCTGCATTAGTTCATCCACCACACTCAAGTCCCTACCAAAAACTTCGTTAACGTAAGTGATAAGCATATGGGGGATTTTTCTAGCCTCCGCGACATAAGCCTTACGAGGCGCGACGAGTTCCCTAATTGCCATCAACTGGGCACGTTTATCATCAATCTCATCTATTTCCTGCTCCTGCACTGACATTTGTTTCTGGCGGATATTGATCTCTCCATCCAACCTGTCCTTGGCAATCACTAGTTGCTGATATTTTATCTCTTCATTGATAACATTCAAAACTTTACTGGCAACATCCATTCCGGCTTTGATGGCTTGTTTCGCAGCCAACGGCGTCGCACCTCCTGACTTGCTTATTAAAGCCCCTCCATCATCGAGCGCAGTACCCACGTTCTCTTTAAGCACATCTATAATGGGCATCGCTCTATCAATGAACGTTTTTGATTCATATTCAAGCATCGCCGCCGCAAGCTGATCACGCTTTTCTTTAATTAAAGTCATAGCTTCTTTATCCTCAGGCAGCTTCTTCATGAAATCACTGCGACGCTTATCAAGAGCTCGGTATTCCACATCGTTCTCACTGATTTTCACTGTCTCCAGGTTATCAATTTGCGCCGACAATGCCTTCATTATAACAACCAGTTCTTTATTGACATGTTCTATACTTCTCTTTAGTTCTGCCGAGAACTCTGCTACGGCCTCCTCATTCTTCGCGACACTGGCTTTCTTGAGAGCTTTCAGGTAGCCACTGATCTCATCTGTATTTAGAATGACCTCAACAGCCGCCAATGACGAATTTATCAACTTGTCCGTTTTAGTCAGCGCTCCCGCCAAACGATCAAGCTCTTTCTGCAGAGCTGGAATATACAAATCAGAAAATAGAACATTTGCATAGTTCCCAGCCATCATCCTAAACTTAAGGACTGCAGGCACATATATTTCAACCAATTCAATAGCCATTTCCTTCTCCCACCTTGTCAATCCATAACTGCAGCTTTCAGAGCATCAACATTTGCCTTGATCTTCACCCAACGCTCAAGAACACTTTCCATTTTAATCACGAACGAATTAAGAAACTTCCACTCTCTAGGTTGCACAAGAGTATTTTTCGATTCATTTATTTCTTTCAATGTTGCAGACCAAAGAGTTTCAATTTGCGTCACACCTTCAATTGCTCCCTTTGTATAAACCAGCATACTGTAAAGATTAGAGTGCAATTCCTTTAAATCCCCCATGATCTTATTAATCTTTTCTTGCTCCTTCAGAAGTTCGCGCTCCTCTGCTCTTGCTTTTTCAATGTCTGCATTGACCTCAGCATCCCTTGCCAGTTTTATAGCTGTACCAACTGCTAAACCGACACCCGTGAAAATACCGCACAACGTCCACTCCCACCAAGTAAAGGTTATTTTTTTTCTAAGTTCGTGAATTCGATCATTAACTTTAATCAGCGCCTCTGAAATCTCCCTGAGCCTTGTGCTGGAGTTCGCCTTTATAACGCCATTCACCCGAACACCGAGGTCCTTTTCAATGCCCTGTAACTCTTCCCCAAAGAGCTCTAGCGCATGCTTCACCTCCGACGCCTTTTTACGTTTTTCTTCGATGGATCTGACGATTGATTTAACGTACTCATCAAGTTCTTTATAGCTCTGAGTAACATTTTCTCCTTCCACCCTCATGATAAAGGTGTCACGTTGCACCTCAGTAAGGTCCTTGACCTTAAGGGTATAGTCATCATAACCAGACATTTCTTTAATAGAGTTTACTGCTGCCCCAGCATATAGATCGAGGTCATCAGAAAAAGCACTGAGTCGACTTGCTACTTCTAGCATATTCGTTTCAATCCCTCCCCACTTCGAAGCGTTCGCGTAAATCATATTGAACGTATATTCAATTAACTGCGTGGTTACACCTTCTCTGGCCTCAGTGAATTCGGCGCATTTGAATCTCGCATTGACTTGTGCAGTAGTGCGCGGCAATCCGCGCCCCTCTTGCACATAAGCCTTAACTTTCTTTATATCATCGCTAGTTATTTTTGAATGGAGAGGGCCATATCCGATAAAATCTGCCATGATGAATATCCTTCATGCAAGTTAAAAGCACCAAGCCTCCACCTCTGCTTTTCTCAGAAAGCAAAGTTTACTAGCTTGATTTTCGTACCGAAACACTTTTTATTAATCATGAACAACCACATTGCCACACGTCCTGGACAACTGAAAAAGCCGGTTTTTCGCTACAATTAACGAAGATGCAATCATGAACAATAATAAAAATTATTTCGGCAAATAATCTTTAGCGACGTTCGCGTCTTCTTTGATCTTTTGCCAATCATTAACCACGCCTTTCACATCGACTACAAAAACCCTTAGACTTCGATTATCAGTGATAGACGAAATCTTCGTCTCTGAAGACTCGATAAAAGCAAGCGCATCAATCCATACCGCTTCAAGTTTCTTTGCATTGCTAATCATTCTCTCGGAAAAAGAACTCAGAAGATTAACTCCGGAATACAGGTCATAGCAATTTCGCCAGACCACCTCAAGTTCAGGACTGATCAAATTCAGCTCTATTAAATAGTTATTCAACCCAGCAACTCTGTCACTTTTTACGCTGACCATCGCACGATTAACACGTTCCACTACCCCGAAATGTGCTGCGTCAGGCAACCCAGCTATATATTCATCGTATAACTCCCCAGACCTTTTCCTTAGGAACGGGCCTGTTTCCTCAAGATAACGTGCTTTAGCTTTCTCCAACTCATCAAATCGACTTACCGCCGTCCCGCCCTGCCCACCTAACAATCGTTCCAGCATAGGCTTAATGCGACCACTCATAATTTCTTTATGCATTGCGAGCTGAGTATTCAAACTACCCACCATATATTTCGCGGATGCAATGCTAGCCTTCAAGTATTCGACAGTACCTGATACGGAAATAAATTGTTCACGATTCTCCGCAGTAAATAACTCTGTATCAAATCGAGATATTTCCGCCTCAGTCAGATTATCAATGCGCTGGTAACCATCAGCGCCCTTCAATGTCTTAATCACTGCAATTACGGAATCTCCCCAAACTTTTAGCGCATCAGCAAACTCAGGGATATGCAACACAAGATCATAGTTCCGTCTATCGACAAACGACCACGTACCAGCAAAATCTCTTACTTCAGCGAACAATTTAACGACATCTTGCGTTGTACTTCGTTCGAGACCATTTAGAGAGTTCTCCCCATAGACCGACTTTATTTCGCTTTCACTCTTCGGGAACTTACGTAGTTTTTTCATCAGTTCAACAGTCTCTTCAGACTCTGACCTAGTCACAAACAACGCCACATTATTTTCGCTCATGGAACAATCCCCTATTAACATTAAAAACAAAAAACTTGTGTGCAATAGATATAGGTTACTTATCCAAAAAACACACCTGTCATTTCTGACAGGTCGTCAGGTCTTTCTGATAAACGGTCACAATTGAAAAATAATTTATTCATAAAAAAACCCGCCAAGCACACGCTTACGGGTTTTTTAATTCACTTAAGTTCTAATATGAGCAGATTATTATCTGTCCTCTACGGATGCTCACGCGAAACACGGAAATTTATGTTCGCCCAGCGATCTTCCACAAGCGCCCAATTGCCTCAAGCAGAGACGGAGTATGTCTGGCGATTGATGAACAGCAGCGCGGCGAGCACCCAGGCCATCGGGCTGAAGTAGCCGTCGTATCGCAGCAGGTGAGTCAGTCGACTCAGCATTCCCTTTGATCCTTTTCCCTGTGGACAATCGCTGCGGATGAAATCCGCCTTCTGAACACTAACCGTCGGCGCTGAGGTTGTCGTTAGCAAAAAACCTAAGCGCAGAGGATCAAAAGATCGCAGCCTTCGGCAGCTCCTACGGGATCGCGTGCAACAAAAAGCCCCCGAGGCTTTCGCATCGAGGGCTTTTGGCGGAGCAGTTCAGCGCTTAGTGATGCTCACGCGTCGCACGGAATTTCACGTCCGGCCAGCGCTCTTCCATCAGTGCCAGGTTGACCCGCGTCGGGGCGAGGTAGGTCAGGTGACCGCCGCCGTCAATCGCGAGGTTTTCCACAGCCTTGTTGGAGAATTCTTCGAGCTTCTTCTTGTCGCCGCATTCGATCCAGCGTGCCGAGTAAACAGTGATCGGCTCGTAAGAGCACTCGACCTTGTATTCCTCTTTCAAGCGACTGGCGACCACATCGAACTGCAGTACACCGACGGCGCCGAGGATGATGTCGTTGCTGCGCTCCGGGAAGAACACCTGCGTCGCGCCTTCTTCGGCCAGCTGTTGCAGGCCCTGACGCAGTTGCTTGGATTTCAGCGGATCGCGCAGACGTACGCGGCGGAACAGTTCCGGGGCGAAGTGCGGGATACCGGTAAAACCCAGGGCTTCGCCTTCGGTGAAGGTGTCGCCGATCTGGATCGTGCCGTGGTTGTGCAGACCGATGATGTCGCCGGCAAACGCTTCTTCCAACTGCTCACGCTCGGAGGAGAAGAACGTCAGGGCGTCGCCGATGCGCACATCCTTGCCGGTGCGCACATGGCGCATCTTCATGCCTTTCTCGTACTTGCCGGAGCAGATACGCATGAAGGCGATGCGGTCGCGGTGTTTCGGGTCCATGTTCGCCTGGATCTTGAAGATGAAGCCCGAAAACTTCTCTTCAATCGGCTCGACGGTGCGCTCGTTGGCCACACGGGCCAGCGGACGTGGGGCCCAGTCAACCACGGCATCGAGCACGTGATCGACACCGAAGTTGCCCAGTGCAGTACCGAAGAACACCGGGGTCAGTTGGCCGTCGAGGAACTCCTGCTGGTTGAACTCGTGGCAGGCGCCCTGCACCAGTTCCAGCTGATCGACGAAGCGGTCGTACTCGTCACCGAGGTGGGCGCGGGCTTCGTCGGAATCGAGTTTCTCGATGATCTTGGTTTCGGTGCGTTCGTGACCGTGACCGGCGGTGTAGACAATGATGTAGTCGTCGGCGAGGTGGTACACGCCTTTGAAGTCGCGGTAGCAACCGATCGGCCAGGTGATCGGCGCGGCCTTGATCTTCAGAACGGCTTCGATTTCGTCGAGCAGTTCGATCGGGTCGCGAATGTCACGGTCGAGTTTGTTGATGAAGCTGACAATCGGCGTGTCACGCAGACGGCAGACGTCCATCAGCGCAATGGTACGTGGCTCTACACCCTTACCGCCGTCGAGAACCATCAATGCCGAGTCGACCGCCGTCAGGGTGCGGTAGGTATCTTCGGAGAAGTCTTCGTGGCCCGGGGTGTCGAGCAGGTTGATCATGTGGTCGCGATACGGGAACTGCATGACCGACGTGGTAATGGAAATACCACGCTGTTTCTCCATCTCCATCCAGTCGGATGTCGCATGGCGGTCGGATTTACGCGATTTCACCGTGCCGGCCACTGCAATCGCCTTGCCCATCAACAGGAGCTTTTCGGTGATGGTGGTTTTACCGGCATCGGGGTGGGAAATAATGGCGAAAGTGCGGCGTTTCGCGACTTCGGCGGCCTGTCTGGTCATGGGAAATCGCCTGGCGGTGATTCAAAAAAGGGCCGCGATTATAGCCCAACTCAGTGCAATAACCGAACCGTTGAGCACATTAAGGGTGGCCAAATGCTGCCTCAGATGGGAACCTTTTAAAGCATGGAGACGTCCATCCCCTGTTACGACATTTCGTCAGGGGCTGAAAAATCAGCAAGTTAGCCTGACGAGGCTGCGCTCATGGCTCGCTTTCAGACCGCTTTTGCCGGACTGAAAAGCAGCTGCTTCTCGCGAACGACTTTCCCGGCAGCCAGGCATGGCATGCCACACGGGACGGCGTTCGCCGACTATAAAAAAGGAGTCCGCCTGTGGCTATCCGCTATGGCAAAGGGCTGATTGGAGGTGCGGTGGTGATCGCGCTCCTGGCCCTGCTGGTCCACTGGATCGGCATCAACACGATCGAACACTACCGCGACGATTTGTTGTTTTACCTGCAAGCTCATCTGATTCTCGTTCTTGCTTCAATGCTCGCTGCCCTTGTCGTGGGCATCCCCGCCGGCATCTTCCTCAGCCGCCCGACCATGGTCGGCCGCGCAGAACGCTTCATGCAGATCTTCAACATCGGCAACACTGTGCCGCCCCTCGCCGTACTGGCCATCGCCCTCGGCATCCTCGGGATCGGCAGTGGCCCTGCGATCTTCGCGTTGTTCCTCGCCTCCCTGCTGCCGATTGTGCGCAACACCTACGAAGGTCTGAAAAACGTTCAAGGCTCGCTGAAAGAAGCAGCGGTCGGGATCGGCATGACGCCGCGTCAGGTGCTGTGGAAAGTCGAATTGCCCAACGCAGTGCCGATCATTGTCGGTGGCGTGCGTGTGGCACTGGCGATCAACGTCGGGACAGCGCCGCTGGCGTTCCTGATCGGCGCCAACAGCCTTGGCAGCCTGATCTTCCCCGGGATTGCCCTGAACAATCAGCCGCAACTGCTGCTCGGCGCCGCGTGCACCGCGCTGCTGGCCTTGTTGCTCGACGCTCTGGTGACACTCGCCAGCCGTCTCTGGCTCGAACGCGGCTTGCGCCCGTCTTAAGCCTCGGCAAAGGAATTTTCATGAAACGACTTAGCTTGATCTTAGGCTGCGTCCTGCTGTTCGCAGGAATCGCACAAGCCGCAGAAAAACCGGTTATCCGCATCGGCGCCCGGGTGTTCACCGAACAGACCCTGCTCGCGGAAATCACTTCGCAATACCTGCGCAGCAAAGGCTACGACGCGCAGGTTACCGGTGGTCTGGGCAGCAATCTGGCGCGCAGCGCCCACGAAAGCGGGCAACTCGACATGCTCTGGGAGTACACCGGCGTATCGCTGGTGGCCTACAACCATGTCACTGAAAAACTCGACAGCGAACAGTCCTACGCCCGAGTGAAAGAACTCGACGCGAAAAAAGGCCTGATCTGGCTGACCCCGTCAAAATTCAGCAACACCTACGCCCTCGCCCTGCCGAAAAACGTCGCCGAGGAATACCCGCAGATCAACAGCATCAGCGATCTGAACAAGGTGCTGCGCGACGAAGCCAAGACTAATCATCTGGTCGCGCTGGACACCGAGTTCGCCAATCGCTCCGACGGCCTGCTCGGCATGGTCAAGCTGTATGACATGAACCTCGGCCGCGAAAACATCCGGCAGATGGACGCGGGGCTGGTCTACACCGCACTGCGTAATGGTCAGGTGTTTGCCGGTCTGGTCTACACCACCGATGGTCGCTTGAACGCTTTCGGCCTGAAGCTGCTGGAAGACGACAAACACTACTTCCCCGACTACACCGCCGCGCCCGTGGTGCGTCAGGCCTACCTCGACGCTCACCCGAAACTGGCTGAGCAACTCAAGCCACTGGCCGAACTGTTCGACGACGAAACCATGCGCCAACTGAACGCGCGGGTCGATGTCGATCACGAAAGTCCATCGTCGGTTGCCGCTGATTTCCTGCGTCAGCATCCGCTGAATTAAGAGAGGAGAAGTCATGGAATTCTTGAACGCCTTTTCCCATCTCGACTGGCAGCAGGTGATGCACCTGACCTGGCAGCACATCACGCTGGTCGGCATCGCCGTCAGTCTGGCGATCCTCTTCGGTGTGCCGCTGGGCATTCTGATGACGCGCTTCCCGAGCCTCGCCGGCCCGTTGCAGGCCAGCGCCACGGTGCTGCTCACCGTGCCGTCGATTGCGCTGTTCGGCCTGCTGCTGCCGTTCTATTCGAAATTCGGCCAGGGCCTCGGCCCGATGCCGGCGATCACGGCGGTGTTTCTCTATTCGCTGCTGCCGATCATGCGTAACACCTATCTGGCGCTGACCGGCGTCGAACCGGGTATCCGTGAAGCCGCACGCGGCATCGGCATGACCTTCGGCCAGCGCCTGCGCATGGTCGAGTTGCCGATTGCGGTACCGGTGATCCTCGCTGGCGTGCGCACCGCCGTGGTGATGAATATCGGTGTGATGACCATTGCAGCAACCATCGGCGCCGGTGGTCTCGGCGTGTTGATCCTCGCTTCCATCAGCCGCAGTGACATGTCGATGCTCATCGTCGGCGCGCTGCTGGTCAGTCTTCTGGCGATTTTCGCCGACTTGTTTTTGCAGTGGCTGCAACGCTCGTTGACTCCAAAAGGACTCCTGAAATGATCGAACTTCAAAACCTCAGCAAGACCTTCCAAAGCAACGGCAAAGATGTCAAAGCCGTGGACTCGGTAAGCCTGACCGTCAATGAAGGCGAAATCTGCGTGTTCCTCGGGCCATCGGGCTGCGGCAAAAGCACCACGCTGAAGATGATCAACCGCCTGATCAAACCGACCTCGGGCAAGATCCTGATCAACGGCGAAGACACCACCGACCTCGACGAAGTGACCCTGCGCCGCAACATCGGCTACGTGATCCAGCAGATCGGTCTGTTCCCCAACATGACCATCGAAGAGAACATCGTCGTCGTGCCGAAACTGCTCGGCTGGGACAAACAGAAATGCCATGACCGTGCTCGCGAACTGATGAGCATGATCAAGCTTGAACCCAAGCAGTATCTGCATCGTTATCCACGAGAACTGTCCGGTGGCCAGCAACAGCGTATCGGCGTAATCCGCGCACTGGCGGCAGATGCGCCGCTGCTATTAATGGATGAGCCGTTCGGCGCGGTCGACCCGATCAACCGCGAGATGATTCAGAACGAGTTCTTCGAGATGCAACGGGCGCTGAACAAGACCGTGATCATGGTCAGCCACGACATCGACGAAGCGATCAAGCTTGGTGACAAGATCGCAATCTTCCGCGCTGGCAAGCTGTTGCAGATCGATCACCCGGACACCCTGCTGGCGCACCCGGCGGACGACTTTGTCAGCAACTTCGTCGGCCAGGACAGCACACTCAAGCGCCTGCTGTTGGTGAAGGCTGAAGATGCAGCGGACAACGCGCCATCGGTGAGCCCGGAAACCCCGGTAGCCGATGCACTGGAGTTGATGGACGAGCATGACCGTCGTTATGTGGTGGTCACTGATGGTGAAAACAAAGCGCTGGGCTATGTCCGACGCCGCGATCTGCACCGTCAGACCGGTACCTGCGCGCAGTATCTGCGTGAGTTCAACGCTACGGCTGCGTATGACGAGCATCTGCGCATCCTGCTGTCGCGCATGTATGAGTTCAATCGGGCGTGGCTGCCGGTGATGGATGCCGAGCGGGTGTTCCTTGGCGAGGTGACACAGGAGTCGATTGCGGCTTACTTGAGTTCGGGTCGTTCGCGCGGGATGAAGACCAACATCGTCTCCCCGGCTGAGGCGGTAGTCGCCTGATTAACCGGTAAAAACACGAAAACCTGTGGGAGCTAGCCTGCTAGCGATTGGGCAATGTCAGTCAATACTGTTTTGATGATGAAATTGTCATCGCCAGCAGGCTGGCTCCCACAGGTTCCGTGGAGATTTAAAGTCATTGGCAAGGCGGCAAAGAATCTCAACACGTGCCGATCACACGACACTTGAAGAATCCCCTTCCAAACAAGCAAAACCCCTCTCTGACTCCCTTCTCGCAGCCATCGTCGCCGATGTTGCAGTTATCGCACTTACCTACGATAAAGCGCACAACTGCGTCGAACGTGCAGGTATTTTTAACACTTCGAAATTCTTCGGGAACATCTGTCCGTCATCTCGGTCGGCTACAAAGAGTGATGCAGGTGACGCACGTCAGAGATGTGCAAAAACGCGACATTTTTAGTTGATCTCAGGCCCCTCACGCCCTAAAGTTCGCGCCGAACGTCCATGCTGGAAACGATCCATCCGGCTCAAGTACTGACGACGAGACAGCAAGGCCAAGGGCAAGCTCCCATGGCCTTTTTGCTTTCGGCGACATGCCTTGGGAAGTAGGCGAACCAAAGTGGGGATACGGAGGACGTTCATTTGCACCCATTGTTTTTACCCGTTTGCCCATAGGAGCACTCCAGCATGTCGATCAATGTCGAAGACTATTTCGCGCGCGCCACTTTTGACAAAATGAAGGCGTTCGCCGACAAACAGGAAACCCCGTTCGTGGTGATCGACACCGCGATGATCAGCCAGGCCTACGATGACCTGCGCGCCGGTTTCGAATTCGCCAAGGTCTACTACGCAGTCAAGGCCAACCCGGCCGTCGAGATCATCGACCTGCTCAAGGATAAAGGTTCGAGTTTCGACATCGCCTCTATCTATGAGCTGGACAAGGTGATGGATCGCGGCGTCAGCGCCGATCGCATCAGCTACGGCAATACAATCAAGAAATCCAAGGACATCCGCTACTTCTACGAGAAGGGCGTGCGTCTGTTCTCCACCGACTCCGAAGCCGACCTGCGCAACATCGCCAAGGCTGCTCCGGGCTCGAAAATCTACGTGCGTATCCTCACTGAAGGCTCGACCACGGCTGACTGGCCACTGTCGCGCAAATTCGGTTGCCAGACCGACATGGCCATGGATCTGCTGATCCTCGCTCGCGACCTGGGTCTGGTGCCGTACGGCATCTCGTTCCACGTTGGCTCGCAGCAGCGCGACATCAGCGTTTGGGACGCGGCCATCGCCAAGGTCAAAGTGATCTTCGAGCGTTTGAAAGAAGAAGACGGCATCCATCTGAAGCTGATCAACATGGGCGGTGGCTTCCCGGCCAACTACATCACCCGTACCAACAGCCTGGAAACCTACGCCGAAGAAATCATCCGCTTCCTCAAAGAAGACTTCGGTGATGACTTGCCGGAAATCATTCTGGAACCGGGCCGTTCGCTGATCGCCAACGCCGGCATTCTGGTCAGCGAAGTGGTGCTGGTTGCACGTAAATCGCGCACCGCCGTCGAGCGTTGGGTTTACACCGATGTGGGCAAGTTCTCCGGCCTGATCGAAACCATGGACGAAGCGATCAAGTTCCCGATCTGGACCGAGAAGAAAGGCGAGATGGAAGAAGTGGTGATCGCTGGCCCAACCTGCGACAGCGCCGACATCATGTATGAGAACTACAAGTACGGCCTGCCGCTGAACCTGGCGATCGGTGATCGTCTGTACTGGCTGTCGACCGGTGCGTACACCACCAGTTACAGCGCCGTTGAATTCAATGGTTTCCCGCCGCTGAAATCGTTCTACGTTTAAGTGCTTGGGTAATATAAAAAGGTCCATGGAAACATGGACCTTTTTTTACTTTTGCAGCCAGGATTCAAGGTGATGCACCATCACCGTACAGTCGTCCATCCCCTCCATCGTCCCGCCTAGCTTGAAGTTCAGCTCGCCAAGCCTGGATGCACTTTTTGCATCAAGAAGCTCATTGATTACATTATCCGTGCGCTGATAAAGCTCTTCGACAAACAAGGACATCTTCGAACTCACGGCGCTGAACTCATCGAACAACGTTGCGATGTCTGCTCTGTACTCCTGCGCCCGAACTGAAGCCTCCCTCGAAGAGTAAGCAATGTCCCAGGCCGGCGCGGTACGGGTTTCGCGAAACAGCTCTTGCGCCACGGTCGGCGTTGGATGGCAATGACAGGATCGATATTCCATTGCCTTGGTGAAGACCGACTTCAATCCTAACGACTCGTCATGAACCTCCATCACGGTGTACTTCAACTGTCGTATGGATACCTTCAATACAAAAAACCGAAGCGATAATTCGTGCACCAGATCCTGCACGTCGACTGGTGGAAACAACTGCCAGGCCGAAGACCTGGACAGGCTGTAGAGTTTGAAATCCACCTGATCCAGAGACTCATTGCGTGACGTCTGCCTGGCGATCTCCAAAGATTCGCGAGTAAACGTGGCCAGGTCACCCTTATAGCCCTCGTACTGACGTGCGATCTCTTGAGCACTCTCCAAAAAAGCCTGCAGGTATCGCTTATTGAACGGCGCGTTGTTCAGACGCGAATCCTTGCCGAGCACGGCAAGCTGATGACCGCTGTTTCGACGACTCTCAAATACAACCGATATGTTTTTGAACGTTTGCGGCAGAGTGCCGAGAAAATAACTGTAACGATCCAAGGTACGTCGTTGCACCTCGGTAAAGCCGTTGGCGAGCGCGTCCATATTCCATTGAGAAAGGGCGGGGTTCCCCCACCCTCTCGACTCCTTGTTGTTACTGAATGGTCTTCAGGTATTTAACGATGTCGACAATCCGGTCAATCATGGTTTGCGCTCTCACTTCAACAGGCAAAGCCTTGTCCTGCTTCAGCTCGAGGGAAACCTTTTCAACCTCCGCAACCAGGCTGAAAAATTCATTGACGAATTTCCAGCGGCCATCACTCAACTGATCAAGGGTCCTCACCAACTCGATCTTGCCATCGATCTGAGCGATATCCCTCGCGTACTTCTGCGACTGCGCTCGCAAATCAGCAGCCCTGTCCTTGAGCTTGTTATGCGCCGCCAGCATGTTGAGATAAGAGATCGACTCACCAATACCCGCGATCATTTTCTTGATGGTATCGATAGCCACCAATGCCACTTGAACCTGCGGCGGTGCAAGCCCCAGCGCCTTGAAGCTGTCCAGCGACAACTTTGTTTCCATGCCGATTTTTTCGACCCCGGCCTTGACGATAGTGTCGATAGTTGCCGACACCGACTTCATTTGCTCGCTCAGATCTACCAGCTTTTGCTCCGAGCCGGTCTGGAGTTCTACTGCGCAGACACGATCCTGCTGCAGCGTAATGACCCAACCCTGAGAGGCATCCCGGTCGTAAGGGGCACTGATGCTTTTATGGACACTTTTCAGGTCTTCAGATTGGGCACTTATCTTGTTGAATACGTCTTTCAGTTCGGCCTCCATATCCTCACGAACCTCGTCCGCATCCTCTGGATAGGCGAGCTCGGCCTGGTAACCCTTGAGTTTTTTCTGAGCACGCTCCAGATATATGCTGTTCGCCTGGGCCTGATTGCGTAAATCAGACGTGGTTTTATTGATGGCAAGCGCCAGATTATTCAGGCTGCCGACAGTGCCGGGTAGATAAGCGTATTGCTCAACAAGCATTTGCGCGGTGGTATTAGTCGCTTGCACTTCGGCATTCAAGTCGCGCAAATTAGCCACATTGAATACCGAACTTGCCGAGTTATTAAAAAGTGAACGCATGACGGTCTCTACTCCGGAAGTCGAGCGATTGTTTTCATAATCCTTGTCAGCTGCTGCGAACACAGCAAGCAGTTGGTCGGAGCTCGATTTAATTTGCTCCCATGGCTCAATGACGCTGAGTATTTGATTTTTGAAGCGCCGCAGAGAAGTGGCTTCTTCAAGCACATCAACTTCTTTTGCGGAAGCGGTGATGTAGGCGCTCAGCGCATTCCACACCAGCATCAGATTCTGCGTAGCAACTTCCGCCTCAATGGCCACATAACTAAGATTTTGCAGATCATCACGCACTTTATTCAAAGAGCTCAGCGTCTGATTCTTACTGGCCATTTTGAGGTTGGCGGCTTGCTGCTCTACTTTTAAATTATTTCTCTGGCTGCGAATTTTTTCAGCTTTAACACCCTGATAGATACCAAGAATCAATCCACCTATATTCATCTCCGCAGCCGACTTGATTGCCTCCATCACCAGTTGGTCGTATTGCTTGTTGAGTTCGTCAATCTCTTTCGCACGCAGGTCTATCTCAGCTTGTAGAAGCTTGATATCACCCTGGTAAGTATTTTTCGAAACAAATTCCAGTCGCAATTTGATTTCAGGGAGCACCGACACGCGCATGTCGGTGCCGAAGGCATCCAGTTCTGCTCTTACCTTCTCTGCCTTGGCATGGCACTGGCGGACTTTCGTCAGCATGTCATTGAGGTAAGTCCTGATCTCAGGCACGTCGCCGTCGGGCAGAGCAAGATCGGGAAGGTTTGGAATCCGGAGTTTCAGTTGCTGATACTCTTGCGGCGTGTTGATGTCGTGTTCTTCCAGGTACCGCGAAGCTTTGAGATCGTCGTACACCTCTACGATTGCGCTACCAATGCGGATGATGCTGCCAGCGAAAATCTTCAGATCGGTGCCTGTCAGCATGATTTGCTCACGCAAGGGCGACCAGCGCCGTGCATGGTCATACGTCATGCTGAATGTACGCAGGAAGTCTTTGGCTGCCAGCCCCGTACCGCCGGCATCACCAGCGCCATAGTTCAAATAGGCAACGACATCTTCAATGCGAACTGGAAGAGACAGCCCGAGAACTTCATACTTCCGAAGATTGATTATCTGCTCTTTAGTCAGTTGCATTCCGGGTTCACGATTATATCCTTCACCCTCGCCAAGCGATGCCTCGACAAACACCTTGGGCGCTTTGGCAGCAACCTCAAATACACTATTATCCATTTTTTGAATTCCATTTCATTGTCCTGGCCGGACATCAATATAAATGCGACTCCTCCTGATATTTTCATGCCAATTACATCAAGGCCAATCAAGCGAGCAACCGGACATTAGTCCACCCGAACACAACCCGGCAACCCGTCATATGTTAGAAAACGAGACAACACACATATACACCCACATCACAACTTAAACACTTGAGCCCAACTATCGAACACTGCACGCCTTAATACTCAACACATAAATCACGCACAACCGCGAGCAGCCCTGAACTTTCTACGGGAGGTATAGATAACAACTTGCCAATCAGACAAGCCTTCTAACTACGTCGTTATGCCGCAGTCAATCGGGAAAGGCGCAGTCGGTATTGCACAGCCATCTCACGAATTTGTGGATGATGCGATCCAAGTAATGACTCACTGCTCACCCGCAGAAAGTTCACATTGCCGCCGGCCAGAGCCTTGCGCAACCAGCCCAGTGCATCGTCAATCCGCCCTTCGCCCGCCAGTACCGCTGCATGACTGAATTGCCCACGGAAATCCCCAGCCTCGGCCGAGCGCTGATAGCACTCCCGAGCCGCAGGCAAGTTCTGTGGGCAGTGGCAACCATCCTCGTAATAGCGTCCGAGCAGATTCATCGATTTCGCATGACCCACCTCGGCAGCGTGGCGATACAACCTCAGCGCCTGAGAGTGATCCACGACCACACCGCGCCCGGTCGCCAGCAGATTGGCCAGGTTGTACATCGCCCAGTCCAGCCCTGCTTCTGCGGCGATTCGATAATGTTGCGCGGCAATCGAAGCGTCTGCGGCCGCTCCCCAGCCATGCTCATGGCAACGCCCGAGCATGTTGCGCGCCATCAGGTGGCCATGGCCGGCCGCAATGCTGAACCAGCGCAATGCCAACACTTGATCCTGCGCGATGCCTTGGCCATCGAGCAAGATCTGCCCAAGCAATGCCTGCGCCTCGACGACGCCCTCGCCCGCCGCCAGCAGGATCGCCTGCGCGGCACGAGCCGGGCTTTCTTCGAGCATGGCGCGCAGTTGATCGCCGTCGAGGACTTCCTCGCGGCGCAATCGAAAGTCCGTCACCTACACCTCGACCCAGCGACGCAACAGATTGTGATAAGTGCCGGTGAGGCGGATCAACGACGGATGATCAGGCATGTCCTGGGTCAGTTGCTGGATCGCCCCATCCATCTCGAACAGCAGCGCTCGCTGACTGTCTTCGCGCACCAGACTTTGCGTCCAGAAGAACGACGCATAACGCGCGCCACGGGTGACCGCATTGACCTTGTGCAGGCTGGTGCCGGGATACAGAACCATGTCGCCGGCAGGCAACTTCACCCGTTGAGTACCGAAGGTATCCTGGATTTCCAGTTCGCCACCGTCGTAGTCCTCGGGCTCGCTGAAAAACAGCGTGGCCGACAGATCGGTGCGCACCCGTTCGATGCTGCCCTTGGGCTGGCGCACGGCGTTGTCGATGTGGAAATCGAAGCTGCCACCCGCCTTGTAACAGTTCACTAACGGAGGAAACACTTTGTGCGGCAGCGCGGCGGACATGAACTGTGGATTTTTCCACAGGCGCTCAAGCGTCGCTGCGCCGATCTCCTTGGCCAGCGGATGGCCTTCAGGCAGTTGCAGATTGTGCTTGGCCTTGGCCGATTGATAGCCGGCGGTGATTTTGCCATCGGCCCAATCCGCTTGCTCCAGAGCCTCGCGAATGCGCTGCACTTCTTCTTTCGCGAACAAGCCTGGGATGTGCAGCAACATGGCAAAGCTACCTGATGGCAAAGGGATGCCAATGGTATTGATTCTTATTGGCTGTGTACAACCCACACGACGAACGAATCGGCAAAAACCGTAAGGTTAAATTGTAAAGAATGTAAATTCAGTGCAGTTAGCAATGTTTCGCAATTGATACGAATACCTGTTTACCCTATATTCCGCGACCTCAAATCCTTGGGGAGGGGAATAGAAATGTCACGTCAACAAGCACAATTACCGGTCAGTTCACCACGTTTGCTCGCCTCTGCAATTGGCGTGGCAATCACCGCCGGCTCCGCTGGCCACATGGTGTTCGCCGCAGAAAAGACCGACAGCAAAGCCTCCGGCAACGCCATCGCGCTGGACGCAACCTCCATCACCGGCCAGGCTCAGGACTCGACGTCCTATCAGGTCGAGAAAGCCTCCTCGCCCAAGTACACCGCACCGCTGATCGATACACCGCGCTCGGTCACCGTGATTCCGCAACAAGTCCTCAAGGACACTGGCGCCCTGAATATGCAGGACGCGCTGCGTACCGTGCCGGGCATCACTTTTGGTGCCGGTGAAGGCGGCAACCCGCAGGGCGACCGTCCGTTCATCCGTGGCTTCGACGCCCAGGGTGACACCTACCTCGACGGCGTACGCGACACCGGTTCGCAGAGCCGCGAAATCTTCGCCGTGGAAAACATCGAAGTCAGCAAGGGCCCGAACTCCGCTATCGGTGGTCGCGGCGCGGCTGGCGGCAGCATCAACCTGGTGAGCAAGAAAGCGCATTTGGGTAACTCGTTCGACGGTGGTTTCACCTGGGGCTCCGACCAGACCCAGCGCTACACCCTCGATGGCAACTACCAGTTCAGCGACACCGCTGCCGGCCGTCTGAACCTGATGAGCCACGAAAGCAACGTCGCCGGTCGCGACAGCGTCGATTACGACCGCTGGGGTATTGCACCGTCGCTGGCGTTTGGCTTGGGCACCGACACCCGCGTCAACCTCGACTACTACCATCTCGAAAGCAACGACACTCCGGACTCGGGCATCCCTTACACCATCCCGACCGGTGGCTCGGCTGCACGGACCAAATCCAACCCGGACAAACCAAATTCAGGCGGTGATCACAGCAACTTCTACGGTCTTGATCGCGACTTCCGCAAGGGCCGCACCGACACCGCGACCTTCGCCATCGAGCACGATCTGAGCGACTCGCTGACGATCAAGAACACCCTGCGTCACGGCACCAGCATGCAGGATTACATCCTGACCCAGCCGGACGACAGCAAGGGCAACGTCAACAACGGCAGCGTCTGGCGTCGTGCGAATACTCGGGTGAGCAACACCGAGACCACCACCAACCAGACTGACCTGTTCGGCAACTTCTACGTCGCCGGCTTCAAGAACAGCTTCTCCACCGGTGTCGAATACACCCGTGAGGAAAGCCAGAAGTCCTCGTACAACGTCAACACCGACACCACGCCGCGCACGACTAACGTGCCTTCGAGCACCAACTGCACCCCGTCGATGATCGGCGCGTCGAGCGGCTACAACTGCACCTCGCTGTCGAACCCGAACCCGAACGATCCGTGGAACGGCGCGATCTCGCGCAACTACGCCGGCACCGACACCAAGGCCAACACCTACGCACTGTATGTGTTCGATACCTTGGAATTGTCTCCGCAGTGGCTGGTAAACATGGGCCTGCGTTACGACCACTTCGACACCGACTACAAGACCTACACCGCAGCCGGCGCCACCACCGCCAAAGGTGCTGACACCAGCGAGTTCGTCACCGGTCAGTTCGGTGTCGTCTACAAACCAGCGGAAAACGGCAGCATTTATGCTTCCTACGCCACCTCGGCCACACCACCGGGCAACACCCTGGGTGAAGGCATGGACGGCAACCCGTTGGGCGGCGCGACTGATCGCAGCGGCAACTTGCTGAGCAGCGACATGGAGCCGGAAACCACCAAGAACTACGAGATCGGCACCAAGTGGGATCTGCTGAATGATCGCCTGTCGCTGACGGCCGATATCTTCCGCACCGAGAAAGAAAACGCTCGCGTTCAAGTCGACACCACGTCGTACGAAAACGCCGGCAAGACCCGTGTGCAAGGTCTCGAACTGTCGGCCAGCGGCAAGCTCACCGACAAATGGCAAGTGTTCGCCGGTTACGCCTACATGGACAGCGAGCAAGTTGATGGCGGCCCGCTGAACCGCGCCACCGACGGCAACGAACTGCCTAACACGCCGAAAAACAGCGCCAGCCTGTGGACCACTTACCAGGTCACGCCGAAGCTGACCATCGGTGGCGGTGCGTTCTATGTCGATGACGTATTCGGCAGCGTTGCCAACACCACCATGGTCGATTCGTACGTACGTTACGACGCGATGGCAGCCTACAAGCTGACCAAGAACGTCGACCTGCAACTCAACGTGCAGAACCTGACCAACGAGACCTACTACGACAAAGCCTTCTCGACCCACTTCGCCAACCAGGCGGCGGGCCGTACGGCACTGTTGAGCACCAACTTCCACTTCTAAACACAGTAAAACTGTAGGAGTGAGCCTGCTCGCGATGGCGATCTGTCAGAGGAATTGATGCTGGCTGATACACCGCAATCGCGAGCAGGCTCACTCCTACAAGGATTGCACCGCAAGGCTCGGCCCCGTTCATTCAGTTGAACGGGGCTTTTGTGCGTAATAAAGAACGTTTCTCGATAACCCACGGCATAATGCACGCCGTGATGACATTTCCCGAACGGACAAGGCAAGCGACGTGTTGAAGAAAACCCTGTTCCAGTTGCACTGGTTTTTTGGCATCACTGCCGGACTGGTGCTGGCCCTGATGGGCATTACCGGTGCCGCCTATTCGTTTCAGGACGAAATTCTGCGGGCACTGAATCCATCGGTGTTGCAGGTGGAAAAACAGGTCGCCGGTGTCTTGCCGCCCGTCGAACTGGTGGAGCGCATCGAAGCCACGTCGGGCAAGAAAGTCTCAATGCTCTGGGTCGAGACCGACAGCGGCAACGCAGCCCGCGTCTACTTCACGCCACCCAAGGGCGAACGTCGCGGCGAAATGCGCTACTTCGATCCGTACTCCGGCGAGTTAATGGGTGATGCCACTGGCCAGGATTTTTTCGGCCTGATGCTGCAACTGCATCGCTTCCTCGCCATAGGCGATACCGGTCGCAACATCACCGGCGCCTGCACCTTGATTCTGCTGTTCTTCTGCCTGTCCGGCCTCTATCTGCGCTGGCCGCGCCAGTGGAATAGCTGGCGTGTGTGGCTGACGCTGGACTGGAAGAAAAAGGGTCGTAGCTTCAATTGGGATCTGCACTCGGTGGCCGGCACCTGGTGCCTGCTGGTGTATCTGCTGCTGGCATTGACCGGGTTGTCCTGGTCGTACGAGTGGTACAACAAGGGCCTGACCAGACTGCTTTCCGACGCGCCGCAAAACGAGCGCGTGCGTGGCGGTCGCGGGCCTGCCCCGGAAGGTCCGGCGCCGACCGCCGATTACGCGGCCATGTGGAGCAGCATCTACAGCGCTGCCGGCCCGGGCCTGTCCGCCTACAACATCCGCATGCCACCCGTGGCCGGCCAACCGGCGACCGTGTTCTATCTGCTGGAAAGCTCGCCGCATGATCGCGCGCTGAACCAGATCACCCTTGACCCGGTCACCGGCATCGTCAAACGTGTCGATCGCTACGCCGACAAGAGCTTCAAGGCACAACTGCTGACCAGCATTTATGCACTGCACGTCGGCAGCTATTTCGGCCTGGTCGGGCGGATCATCATTACCCTTGCCGCCGTGTGTATGCCGCTGTTTTTCATCACCGGCTGGTTGCTTTACCTCGACCGTCGACGCAAGAAAAAGCAAATCAAAGATGCCCGCAAAGGCCTCGAACAACCGGCCAGCGATACCCCGGCGTGGCTGATCGGTTTCGCCAGTCAGAGCGGTTTTGCCGAGCAACTGGCATGGCAGACCGCCGGCCAATTGCAAGCCGCCGGGTTGCCGGTGAACGTGCAACCACTGGCCAACGTCAGCGAGCAGGATCTGCGTGAGTCGACCAACGCACTGTTTGTGGTCAGCACTTTCGGCGACGGTGAAGCGCCGGACAGCGCCAGAGGTTTCGAGCGCAAAGTGCTGGCGAAAGCATCGGCGTTCGATAGCCTCAATTACGCGGTACTCGGCCTCGGTGATCGTCAGTATCAGCACTTCTGTGGTTTCGCCCGACGCCTGCATCAATGGCTGGGCGAGCACGGTGGCAAAACCCTATTTGCACCGGTCGGAGTCGACAGTGGCGATCCGTACGCATTGCGCCACTGGCAGACGCAACTCGGCCAGCTCACCGGACAAGCGCCGGTCGACACCTGGCAGGCACCGAGCTACGACAACTGGACGCTGACCCGCCGCGAACTGATGAACCCCGACAGCAGTGGCTCGCCGGTTTATCTACTGGGCCTGACGGCGCCGAACACCAGTAGCTGGCTGGCCGGCGATCTGGTGGAAGTGCTGCCACGCAATTGCCCGTGGATCATCGAGCACTTCCTCGACGGCCTCGGTATTCGTGGCGAAACGCTGGTGAAAATCAACGACCTCGAAGAGCCACTGGACGTCGCCCTCGCCTCACGTCAGTTGCCTGAACATCGCGCACATCTGGTCGGCCTGCATGCTCAGGCATTGGTCGATGCAATGGTGCCGCTGGCCCTGCGCGAATACTCGATCGCTTCAATTGCCGCCGACGGCGTGCTGGAGTTGATCGTGCGTCAGGAACAACACACGGACGGCAGTCTCGGCATAGGCTCCGGATGGTTGACCGAACATGCTCCGGTGGGCGGCAGCATCAGTTTACGGGTACGTCGCAATAGCGGTTTCCATCTACCGAACGAGCCGGTGCCGATGATTCTGCTGGGCAACGGCACCGGACTTGCCGGGTTGCGCAGTTTGCTCAAGGCGCGGATTGCCGACGGTCAGCAGCGCCAGTGGCTGCTGTTTGGCGAGCGTAACCGTGAGCACGATTACCTGTGCCGGGCAGAGCTGGAAGAGTGGTTGATCAATGGCGATCTGGCGCGACTTGACCTGGCGTTTTCGCGGGATCAGGCAGAGAAGATTTACGTGCAGGATCGCTTGCGTGAATCGGCTGGGGAACTGAACAAATGGCTGGCGGATGGCGCGGTGATTTACATCTGCGGCAGCTTGCAGGGCATGGCATCCGGCGTGGATCAGGTACTCAACGACGTGTTGGGTGCCGCCGAGGTCGAACGCCTGATCGAACAGGGCCGCTATCGCCGCGACGTCTACTGATCACACACATCCCTGTAGGAGCTGCCGCAGGCTGCGATCTTTTGACTTTGTTTTTCAGATCAAAAGATCGCAGCCTTCGGCAGCTCCTACATGAGGCTGGTCTCAAATCGGCTGCAACTTCTGCTCAAACACCGCCACCCCATCCAGATCCCGCAACACCACGCTCATCTCGCCGCTCTGCCCTTCAATATTCACCTCGCCAAAAAACTGAAACCCGGCAAACGGTGAGCTGTTCTGTACCGGCGGTGCCTTCTCGAAAACCACTTCTGGACCGAAGGTCTTATCCAACGGATTAGGCCCGAAACTCCCGGCATTCAACGGCCCGGCGACAAACTCCCAGAACGGCTCGAAATCCTGAAACGCCGCCCGGTCCGGATGGTAGTGATGCGCCGCGCAGTAGTGCACATCCGCCGTCAGGAACACGAAATTGCGCACCTGTTGCGCCCGCAGAAACCCCAGCAACTCGGCGACTTCCAGCTCCCGTCCCTGCGCAGGTCCCGGATCACCGTTGGCCACTGCCTCCCAACGAGCAACCCCCGGACTAACCTCGCCATCGGGCACGCCAAGGCCGATCGGCATGTCGGCGGCGATGATCTTCCACTGCGCCCGTGAGGTCTTCAGGCCGTGCTTGAGCCAGTCCAGTTGCTCGCGCCCGAGGAACGGTTTGGCGGCACCGAGATTGTCGTCGTTGGCCCCGCGATAACTGCGCATGTCGAGCACGAACACATCGAGCATCGGCCCGTAGCTGAGCTTGCGATAAATCCGCCCGCCATTGTCAGCGGCCTGCAATCGCATCGGCGAATATTCCAGCCACGCCTGCCGCGCGCGTCCTACCAGGGTCTGGATATTTTTTTCCTGATAACGCTCGTCGAGTTGCTTGCCCGGTGACCAGTTGTTGACCACTTCGTGATCGTCCCACTGCCAGATCTGCGGCACTTCGGCGTTGAAGCGGCGGATATTTTCATCCATCAGGTTATAGCGGTAATTGCCGCGATAATCATCGAGGGTCTGCGCGACTTTGCTCTTGGCCTCGGTGGTGATGTTGCGCCAGACCCGACCGCTTTCAGTGGTCAGCTGCGCCGGTACCGGACCGTCGGCGTAGATGGTGTCGCCGCTGTGGATAAAGAAGTCCGGCAGACGCAGGCGCATGGACTCGTAAATGCGCATGCCGCCGATATCCGGGTTGATACCGAAGCCCTGGCCGACGGTGTCACCGCTCCAGACGAAGCGGATATTGCGTCGAGCTGTCGGTGCGCTGCGCAAGTGACCGAGCCAAGGTTCACTGGCGACACCGGTGCGGGCATCCTTGAAATACACGCGATAGAAAATCGCCTGATCGGTGGGCAGCCCAGTGAGTTCGACGCGAGCGGTAAAATCGCTGCGCGCATCGGCCAGCGCTGAGACGAGGCGACGCGGATTGCGAAACTGGCTCCGCGTGTCCCACTCAACGACCATCCGCGCCGGACGGTCGCTGCGGCTCCAGATCATCGCGCGATCGCCTTGCAGATCGCCGGACTGCACACCGTCGGTGAGCTGCGGCCGATCCTTGACCGACGCAATTACCGCAGGTGCCAGGCCCGGCATCAGCAGGCCTGCGCCGACCACTTGCATGACCCGACGCCGACCGGGATTGAAATCGCTCATGGTGTTCTCCCTGAAAAAGGAAAACTAAAGCACGGGTTTATGAACCCGCCATGACACCACTGATCAATGTGGGAGCCAGCCTGCTGGCGATGGTGGTATGTCAGGCACCTTCAACGTCGCAGACAGATAGCTATCGCTAGCAGGCTAGCTCCCACAGGGGTACTGCGGAGTCAGGCTTTGGCGGGTTCCAGCGCCAGCTCAACCGCTTCCGGCCGTTTCACCGTCGCGTAAACCACCGCCGTCAACAAACTCCCCGCAACAATCGCCAGCAGATACAACAGCGCATGGTTGATCGCATTCGGGATCGCCAGCACAAACAAGCCACCGTGCGGCGCCATCAGTTTGCAGCCGAAATACATCGACAGCGCACCGGTCAGCGCACCACCGGCAATGCTCGCCGGAATCACCCGCAATGGATCTTTAGCGGCAAACGGGATCGCCCCTTCGGAGATAAAACACAGCCCCAGCACCAGCGCCGCTTTACCGGCCTCGCGCTCGGTCTGGGCGAACTTGCGCCGGGCGATGAACGTGGCGATACCGAGACCAATCGGCGGCACCATACCGGCGGCCATGGTCGCCGCCATCGGTGCATAACTCTGCGAGGCCAGCAGTCCCACCGAGAACGCATAGGCTGCTTTGTTGATCGGCCCACCGAGGTCAACGCACATCATGCCGCCGAGCAACACGCCGAGCAGAATCGCGTTGGTGGTGCCCATGCTGTCGAGGAAGTGCGTGAGCGCGGCGAGCATGCCCGCCACCGGTTTGCCGACCACGTAGATCATCACCAGCCCGGTGATCAGGCTGGCGAACAACGGGATAATCAGAATCGGTTTCAGCGCCTCAAGACTTTGCGGCAACGCGACGTAGCGACTGATCAGCTTGGCCGCGTAACCGGCGATGAAACCGGCCACGATGCCGCCGATAAACCCGGCGCCCAGCGTGCTCGCCAGCAAGCCGCCGATCATCCCCGGCGCGAGGCCCGGGCGGTCGGCAATCGAGTACGCGATGTAACCGGCCAGCAAAGGCACCATCAGTTTGAACGCAGTCTCGCCGCCGATCTGCATCAGCGCGGCCGCCAGCGTGCCTTCTTCCTTGAACGCGGTGATGCCGAACACGAACGACAACGCGATCATCAAACCGCCCGCCACCACCATCGGCAACATGAACGACACACCGGTCAACAGGTGTTTGTAGACGCCGGTTTTCTCTTGCTTGGCTGGTGCCTTGCCATCGCTGGCAGCACTTTCCTGCTGACCTTCGGCCAAGGCTTTTTTCAGCGTGGCTTCCGATTGCTTCAACGCAATGCCGGTGCCGCAGCGGTAGATCTTCTTGCCAGCGAAACGCTCGGTGGCGACTTCGATATCTGCCGCCAGCAGCACCACGTCAGCCTCGGCAATCGCTGCCGCGCTCAACGGATTGCGCGCGCCGACCGAGCCTTGAGTTTCGACTTGCAGCTCATAGCCAAGACGCTTGGCCGCTTGCTGCAAAGCCTCGGCCGCCATGAAGGTGTGGGCAACGCCAGTCGGGCATGCAGTGACCGCGACGATACGCGGCACGCTGTGCGAAACAGCTACAGGCGCAATCGCATCGGCGACGTAAACCTGTGCCTCTTCAGCGCCACGCCGCAATACCGCTTCGACATCCTGCAACGCTTGCGCCGGGGCGATCTGGAACACGCGTTTGCCGACAAAGCGGCGCATGTCGACCGAGCCGGTGCTGACCAAAAGCACCCACTCTGCCGCCTCGATGGTGGCTGCCGACAACTCGCGCTCGGGATGCACCGCATCGACCACTTCGACGCTGGTGCTCCAGCCCTGACGCTGGGCCGCTGCATCGAGCAGCCGGGCGCACAGCACACTGGTGACCATGCCGTTGGGGCAGGCCGTGACAATGGCTAACTTCATGACAAACCCTCTTATTGTTCTGTCAGGGGGCGCACGCGCACACCCTGTTCGAGCTGCGCCAGTTGCGCGGCGTCGTTAATGCCAAAACCGATCTGCGTCACCGCCATCGCGGCAATCGCGGTGGCTGTGCGCAAGGTCTGCTCAGGCGTATCGGCACTCAGCAAACCGTGGAGCATGCCGGCCAGCAGCGAGTCTCCGGCGCCCACGGTGCTGGCGACGCTGACCTTCGGCGGCGAGGCATGCAATGCCGAACCGACGCTGAACCAATTCACGCCGTCAGCACCATGGGAAATCACCACATGTTCGATGCCTTGAGCGTGCAAGCGCGCCGCCGCTTGTGCCTCGGCAGCGTGGGAAACCACATCGCAACCAAGCGCATCCGTCAGCTCTTCGGTGTTCGGTTTGATCAGCCACGGGCCGGCCTGGAGGGCGGCGCGCAGTGCTTCACCACTGGTGTCGAGGGCGACTTTCAGACCGAGCTGTTTCAACTTCTCGATCAGTTCGCGCAACCACTGCGCCGTGACGCCACGCGGCAAACTGCCGGCGACCACCACCGCGTCATGCCCCGGAGCAATCTGCAGCAGACGCTCCAGCAAAGTCTGCTGCGCGAGTGCATCCACCACCGGCCCGGGGCCGTTGATGTCGGTGATGCGCCCGTTCTGCTCAGCGACCTTGATGTTGCTGCGAGTCTCGCCCGGAACACGGACGAAGGCGTCGACAAAACCACGCCTGGCGAACAGGTTTTCGAACGCTTGCAGATTGTCTTCACCGAGAAAACCGCTGACCGTCAGTTGATGCCCGAGGTCGGCGAGCACTTGCGCGACGTTGACGCCTTTGCCGGCGGCATGGGTGTGCATCTCGTCACTGCGGTTGACCTGCCCGGGCGCCAATTGCGCCAGCTCGACGGTGAGATCCAGCGCCGGGTTGAGGGTCAGGGTAAGAATCTTGGCCATTACAGGGCCTCCACTAATGCGCGCACTTCGTTGGCGCTGCCCACGGCCAGGGCTTGTTGAGCAAGGGTTTGCGCCTGAGTCAGGCTGAGTTCACGAATGCGCGCCTTGACCTCGGCGATGCTGCGCCCGGACACGCTCAACTCATCGACGCCGAGGCCGACCAGCACTGGCACCGCCAGCGGATCTGCCGCCAGCTCACCGCAGACGCCGACCCATTTGCCGTGGGCATGGGCCGCACGCACGGTGATGTCGATCAGTTGCAACACCGCCGGGTGCAAGCCATCGGCCTGCGCGGAAAGCGTTGGATGACCACGGTCGATGGCCAGGGTGTATTGGGTCAGGTCATTGGTGCCGACACTGAAGAAATCGACTTCCCTGGCGAGTACCGGCGCCAGCAATGCGGCGGACGGTACTTCGATCATGATCCCCAGTTGCAGGTCGGCGACCGGGATTTCCAGACGCAAGCGTTCGGTCATGTCGCGGGCCTGACGCCACTCGTCAACGCTGCCGACCATGGGGAACATGATGCGCAATGGACGGTTGTCGGCGGCGCGCAGCAAGGCACGCAATTGCGCTTCCATGATTTGCGGACGCTGCAAGGTCAGGCGGATGCCGCGCACGCCGAGGAACGGGTTTTCTTCCTTGGCAATCGGCCAATACGGCAGCGGTTTGTCGCCGCCGACATCGAGGGTACGCACCACCAGTGGCCGTCCGCCGAGACCATCGAGGACGCGACGGTATTCGGCTTCCTGAGTCGCCTCGTCCGGCGCTTGCGGGTGGGCCATGAAAATCAGTTCGGTGCGCAACAGACCGATGCCTTCGGCGCCCTGCTCCACTGCGCTGATCACGCCAGCGCTTTCACCAATATTGGCGAACACTTCCACGGCATGACCGTCGGTGGTGTGCGCCGGTTGATGGCGTTGTTCGGCGGCAGCCTTGAGGCTTTGTTCGCGAGTGTCGCGTTCTTCCGTGGCGCGTTGCAGGGTCGCCGCGTCGGCATCGACATGCAGGCGACCGCGCTGACCATCGAGCAACAACGGCGTGCCCGACTTCAACAGCAACACCGCCGCACCGGCACCGACCAGCGCCGGAATTCCCAAGGCACGGGCGACGATGGCACTGTGCGCAGTGGCGCCGCCACGAGCAGTGAGAATCCCCGCGACTCGCGCCGGATCAAGCCGCGCCACGTCCGACGGGCCGACTTCATCCATCACCAGAATGTACGGTTGCTCAGGTTCGCTCGGGGTTTGCACGCCGCACAGTTGCGCCAGCACTCGACGGCCGATATCGCGCAGATCCGCAGCGCGCTCGGCGAGCAAGGCATCCTGCAGCGACTCCTGTTGTTTGGCCGCCGCTTCGATCACCGCCATCCACGCCGCTTCGGCGCTTTCGCCCTGCTTGAGGCGGGTGTCGACTTCATCGGTGAGTTCCGGGTCGTCGAGCATTTCCTGATGGGTGATGAAGATCTCGCGAATCGCTTTGGCTTTGCTGCGTTCGATCAAACCCTGGATGTCGTTACGCACCTCGGCCAGCGCCTGTTTCAGACGCTCGCGTTCGATGGCGGCGGATTCGCCGCGCAACGGATATTCGATGACTTGCTGCACTTGAATATGCGCCGGGCCGATGGCGATACCGGGTGCGGCGGGAATTGCTTGCAGCTGACTGCCCGAGGCCGGCGCCAGCAACACTTCGGCAATGTCGGCGATGACTTCGCGCTGTTGGCTCACGGCCGGCAGCGGCTCGACTTCTTCGCCGAGGCCTTGTTCGATAGCTGCAAGCAACGCAGGCAAGGCATCGGCGGCGATGCTCGGCTCGGCGATCAGCTCCAGCACTTGGCCGCGACGGGCGCCGAGGCTGAGCAGTTTGCTCAAGCTCTTCACCGACACCGCGCTGTCCGTTCCATCGACGATACGCACACGAATTTCGCCATCAAAACTCTTGGCCAATTGCGCGAGGATTTTCGCCGGGCGCGCGTGCAGACCATGAGCGTTGGCCAGTGCAATGCGTGCGCTCGGCCAGTCGGCAGGCAGTTCGCCGCCGAGCACTTCCAGAACTTTGCGACTGCTGGTAGCGCGGCCCAGTTCATGTCCGCGACCTTCAATCAGCAACGCACACAAACGTTCGAGCAACGCCTGATGCGCCTCGCCAAGGCTGGCCAGACAAAACAGGCCACTGAGCGGCTGACCGAGGTAACGCATCGGCTTGTCCGGAGTGACGAACGCCAGACCGGGACGCTTCACCGTCTGCTCGCTGTGCAGCCACCACAGGCCGTCGCCCAGCGGCAACGCTTCGACTTGTTGCAGCACCGCAGAGAAACCGTTGCTCACACAGTCGGCCTGCCGCAACAGACGCGCGCCGCGCCAGACCAGTTCTTCGAAATCGTCGGCGGAAACGCCGAGGCCGATCATTTGTGCATCCAGCGCCAGTTCCTGCGGCGCGCCTTGCAGCAGTTTCAGCAAGGCTTCGGGCGAACTGGCGCGACGCAGCGCCTGACCCAGATCAGTCTCGCCGAGGGCGCGGGTCAGCAGTTGCAGCAGGCGCAAATGCTCGTCGGATTTGGCGGCAATGCCGATCGCCAGATAAACGATCTGCCCGTCGCCCCAGTCCACGCCATCAGGGAACTGCATCAGCCGCACGCCCGTGGCGAACACCTGATCGCGGGTTTGTGGGGTGCCATGGGGGATCGCAATGCCCTGACCGAGAAAGGTCGAACCCTGGGCTTCCCGGGCCTGCAATCCGGCGAGGTAGCCGTCAGCGACCAGACCATCGGCGACCAGATGACTGGCCAGCAGTTGCAGGGCTGCAGGTTTATCCACAGCCGACTGGCCCATGGATATTTGCTCTACAGTGAGTTCGAGCATGCGATCTCCTTTTTGACGCGGGGCGCGCCAGGTATTGTTTTGAATGGTCTCAGCTTAGGCGCTGGTCAGCCTTCCTTTTCGGCGGCTGTTTTGGCGGTTTCACGGCAGAACCGGCCAAAAGCGTCTAAAACGTAGAAAATACGCCTGCTGAAACGTTTAATCTAGATTGTTCGGCACGTTACTCGATAATGTTCCATCCTTGAAGTCCAACTTGTCGGATGCGTTGCGACAATAGTCGCCTGCCCGAATCGGGTAGGATTGGCGAAAATGTCGGGGCAAGCTCGAAAAAACAAGGAAATCCCGGGTTGAAACTCAGTGATATCGCACGGTTGGCCGGAGTGTCCGTGACCACCGCCAGCTACGTCATCAACGGCAAGGCCGAACAGCAACGCATCAGCAGCGCCACAGTCGCGCGGGTGCAGGCTGTCGTCGAATTGCACGGCTTCACGCCAAATCCTCAAGCGGCCGGGTTGCGCAGTCGGCATACCCGCACGTTGGGCTTTATTTTGCCGGACCTGGAAAACCCCAGTTACGCGCGAATAGCCAAACTGCTGGAGCAAGGGGCGCGGGCGCGCGGCTATCAGTTGCTGATCGCCAGCTCCGACGATGCGCCGGACAGCGAGCGGCAATTGCTGCAACTGTTCCGCGCCCGTCGCTGCGACGCGCTGATCGTCGCCAGTTGCCTGCCGGCCAGTGATGACAGCTACCGGCAGTTGCAGGCCAAGGGCATGCCGATCATCGCCATCGACCGGGTCATGGACCCCGAGCATTTCTGCTCGGTGATCAGTGACGACCGCGAGGCCAGCCTGCACCTGACGCAGAGCCTGCTCGACCCGCAGCCGAAACAGATTGTACTGCTCGGCGCCCGTCCTGAGCTGAGCATCAGCCAGGAACGTGCCGCCGGGTTCAAACAGGCACTGGTCGATTTCAAGGGCGAAGTGCTGGTCGAACATGCCGAGGCGTTCAGTCGCGAATGCGGCAAGCAGTTGATGGAAGAACTCCTGCAACGCCTCGGGCATTTGCCGGATGCGTTGGTGACCACTTCCTACGTGCTGTTGCAGGGCGTGTTCGATGCGCTGCATGACTTCCCGCTGAAGTCCCGCCCGCTGCGTCTCGGTACGTTTGGCGACACCCAGTTGCTGGACTTCCTGCCGCTGCCGGTCAACGCCATGGCCCAGCAACACCAGTTGATCGCCGACAAGGCGCTGGAACTGGCATTGGCCGCCGTCGAGCGAACCGACTACCAGCCCGGCGTGCAGGCCATCGCCCGTACGTTCAAGCAGCGTATTCACCGGGACTGAACCGTGGAGCTGATCGACAGCCACACCCACCTCGACTTTCCCGACTTCGACGCCGACAGATTGGCGTTACTCGCCGAAAGCCGCGCCCTCGGGGTGCGGCGGATGGTGGTGTTGGGCATCTATGAAGACAACTGGCAGCGGGTCTGGGATCTGGTGCAAAGCGATCCTGATCTGTATGCGGCGTTCGGTCTGCACCCGGTGTATCTCGATCAGCACCAACCGCAAGACTTGCAGGCACTCGGCGACTGGCTGACGCGCCTGCGTGGCCATCGGCAACTGTGTGCGGTGGGTGAGATCGGTCTGGATTACTTCATCGAAACCCTCGACCGCGAGCGGCAACAGGCATTGTTCGACGCGCAGTTGCAACTGGCGGTGGACTTCGAACTGCCAGCGCTGATCCATGTGCGGCGCAGCCATGCGGCGGTGATCGCCACGCTCAAGCGCTATCGCCTGACACGTGCCGGGATCATCCACGCCTTCGCTGGCAGTCGTGAAGAGGCGCGGGAATACATCAAGCTCGGCTTCAAACTCGGCCTCGGCGGCGCGCCAACCTGGCCGCAAGCCTTGCGCATGCACCGGGTACTGGCGGACTTGCCGCTGGATTCGATTGTGCTGGAAACCGATTCACCGGACATGGCGCCCGCGATGTTCCCCGGTCAACGCAACAGCCCGGCGCACTTGCCGGCGATCTGTGAGGCGCTGGCGCAATTGATGAATATCACCCCGGAAACACTGGCCGAGGCCAGCACCGCCAACAGCTGCGAAGTGTTTGGCTGGTAATCAGTCGGCGTGAACCTTGGCGGCGTCGAGGCTCAGCGTCAGTTGCTGACGATGACGGGCGTAACGCACCACCACGAAGTAGACAAAAATCGTGATCAGCGAGGCATTCAGTTGTTCGGTGACCGAGAGCAGCCCTATCCATTCCATTACCAACGCCACCAATAACGCGGTGCACACCGTCACCGATGCGCTAAAGCGCAACAGCGCCAGCGAATCGAGCGACTTGAAACGGCTGATCTGTTTCGGACAGCGCAGCTCAAGGGCTTTTTGGCAGTGGACGCAGGTGAAGGGTTCATTGATCGCAATCGCGTTGAGTTGCCAGGGTTTGAGCACCAGCGTGATCTGGCAATGGGCACAGTGGCCTCGTATTCCCAGCGTTGCGACGGACATGAGCGGCCTCCTCCTATAGGTCAGATGGTATGCATCATGGTTGATTGAAGCCGAAAAACCAGTGCAAGGAAGAAAACCGGATATGGCTTACAGACGCGAGTAAAAAAGGATTACAAATTATTCAGACAACACCGAGAAAATGTAGGAGTGAGCCTGCTCGCGATTGCGGTTTAACTTCCAACAATGGCGTTGAATTTCAGATTGCAATCGCGAGCAGGCTCACTCCTACAGGGTTGCGGTGCATTCAGACACGGAAGGCGCTGATCAGCTGTTTGAGTTCGACCACCTGAGCTGACAGCGCCCGGCTGGCGTCTTCGGTCTGGTGCGCGCCCTCGGCGGTGCGTTCACCTGCACGGTTGATCTCGACGATATTCTGATCGATATCGTGCGCCACGGCGGTCTGCTGCTCAACAGCGGCGGCGATCTGCTGATTCTGATCGACGATCATACCCACTGCGCCAAGGATGTTTTCCAACGCCTGCTGGACTTTTTCCGACTGCCCGACCGTGCCATTAGCCATCTGATGGCTGACGCCCATTGCCTTCACTGCCGCGCCGACGCCGCCGTGGAGTTTGGCGATCATCTGTTCGATTTCTTCGGTCGATTGCTGGGTGCGCTTGGCCAGGGTGCGCACTTCATCCGCGACCACGGCAAAACCACGGCCCTGCTCACCGGCACGTGCTGCTTCGATTGCCGCGTTGAGCGCCAGCAGGTTGGTTTGTTCGGCGATGCTTTTGATCACTTCCAGAACACGGCTGATCGACTGGCTGTCGCTGGCCAACTGGTTGATCACCAACACCGACTGATCGATCTCACTGGCCAGCGCGGCGATGCTGCCCTGCTGCGACTCGACCAGACCACGACCGCTGATGGTTTCATCGTTGACGCTATGGGCGCTGCTCACCGCCGCCGCTGCACTGCGCGCCACTTCCTGCGCGGTCGCCGACATCTGGTTCATCGCCGTCGCCACTTGCTCGATCTGCGTGCGTTGCCCGGCCACTGCCTGATTGCTTTGCGCCGAGACGTTTTCCACTTGTCCGGCCTGACGTTCTACTTCACTCACGGTATGCCCGACGCGTTCGATCAGGTCGTGGATCTTCTTCACGGTACCGTTGAACACTTCGCCCAACTCGCCCAGTTCATCGCGGCTATGGGCCACGAAGTTAACGGTCATGTCGCCGGCCGCGACCTTATCCATCATCGCCCCGAGGCGTTTCAGCGTGGTGCGGGTCGAGGCGTAGAAGCCTCCGTAGAGATAGAAAATCAGCACGAACACCACCGACAACGCCACCGCCTGCAACACCATGTGCGTGCGGTTCTGCGCCAGCCGTTGCTGCAATTGGGTGTCGAGGAATTTCAGGGTGGATTCGTTGAGCTGGTAGGTCTTGTCCATCAGGGCGCTGACCTGGTCGTAGAACGGCTGCCATGGCGCATCAAGGGTTTCGGCCATCACCACTTGCTCTTCGAACAGTTCGCTGGCCTGTTTCAATGAGGCCTTGCTGCTGTCAGCCTGAGCGCTGAGGGAATCACGCGCGGCTTTGCTTGATCCCAGGGCGTCCTGCAGTTTCAAGCCGTATTCGGCCTGGAGTTTTTCGATCTGCGCCAGCAGCTCATCAAAACGGGTGCTCGACGCGCTGTTGAGAAAGCCCTGCCCCAACGAATACGAACCGACAGCGCGGCCCTCGCCGAGGGTTTGCGTGACGAGCGGCGTGGTGCTGGTCAGCAATTCGCTGAGCTGGCGGATATCGCCTTGATTATCACGGCTCAAACCGGCCTGACTGGCGACGATCTGACTGAAAATCTGCGCATTGCCGAGCAATTTTCCGATCAACGCACTTTTGCTTTGCAGGGAGTTTTCCACCTGTTGGGCTTTGAACGCGGCGATCATTTCATCGCGCTTGCCGTCAAATACCTTGATCTGCTCGGGATCGTCGGTCATCGCCTTCAGCCCTTGCAGGCGCGCCAGCACCGCTTGCTCGAGGGTGGTGATTTTCGCCTCGACATTGCCGGCCTTGCCGGACTGGCCAAGGGTGACGTTGATTTGTACGAGGTTATTGAGCGTCTCCAGATCCCGGCGCAGGGTCAGGCTGTTGCCCAGCAGATCAAGGCTTTGCAACTCGACCTGGGTGCCCTGGAACTCACGATAGGAATCGCGCACCAGATAGAAATTGGTTACCAGCATTGGCACCAGAAACAGCACGCTGATCAAGCTGAACTTCATGCCGAAGCTCAGACGGTTCATCAGCGAGACGGCGGGATAGAGCAAGCTCTTCACTGGAAGTCTCCCTTGGTTTTTTCTTGTTTTTATTGGCAGGCGCGGGGCGACAGCAGATAGCCACTATCCGGCGCCATCTCTGTATAGCTCAAATCGAAGGGAGGTTTTGTAACTTAAGGTTAACGAAAAAAAAGATCACATCCTGCAACAGTTCCAACAGGAGAATGTGATCCCTGTAGGAGCTGCCGCAGGCTGCGATCTTTTGATCTTCCCGCTAAATCAGTGAATCAGAACGGTCCACAGCGCAAACCCGGCATACCACAGCACCGCAGCGCGTAGCAGCAATTCCCACAGACAATCCAGCGTGTTGATGCCTTCAGGCCCGACCGCCGGAGCCGGGATTTCCCCCGCCGCCAACCCGACCCGATTGATCAGTTGCGCAGCGCTGATATTCCAGTTCAGCAACTCATGCAGCATCACCCGGCTGACCGCGACAAAGTTGCCGACCAGCGCCAGACTCGCCGCCAGCAGACGCACTGGCACCCAGTCGAAGGCGTGGCGCAGTTGCGCAGCACGCTCAACCAGCGCCGGAGTCTGGCCATGCTCTTCGGCCAGCGCCAGCAAGCGATAGGCCAGCGCCGCCACTGGGCCGAGCACGAAGTACCAGAAAATCACCGCAAAAAAGCTCTGATAGGCCTGCCAGAGCAAATGCCCCTGGACCTGCTCCAGCAACTGCTCGCCGCTGTCGGCGCAGATATCCAGATCGCGCTTGGCCACGTGCGCCGCGGCTTGCAGGTCTTCACGGCGCCAGGCATCGCGAAACGGCCCGAGGCCGCCGAGCAGGTCGCCGCGCCCCAAACTGTAAATCACCACCAGCAAATGCACGGGCAAGGCCAGCAAGCCGTAGGCCACCGGTTCCAGCACCAGCAGCAACAGGCCCAACAGAGCCACCGGCAGCAGGACCATGATCGTCAGCACCAGCCATGACCGGTTGGCCAGTCGTGGGCTGTGTTCAAGCTTGTTCAGTTCGCGGGTCCATCCGCCGTCGCGTTGAACCCGATGGCGCAGGGCCGAGAACTTCTCGATCCACACGGCCAGCAGTAACACCAGAAAACTCATTGTCCTTCCTCTTGTGCCAGGGCTGCGCGGTAACGCGCCCAGTCAAACCCCGGGCCAGGATCAGTCTTGCGCCCTGGGGCAATGTCGCTGTGTCCACAGATGCGTGTGCCGGTTATAGCCGGAAATGCCTTTTGCAACTGACGGGTCAGCGTGGTCAACGCCTGATACTGCGCATCGGTAAATGGCAGATCATCGGTGCCTTCAAGTTCAATACCTACGGAAAAATCGTTACAGGTTTCGCGCCCTTCGAAAATCGATACACCTGCGTGCCAGGCGCGCTCAAGACAAGAGACAAACTGCGTGACCTTGCCGTCACGTTCAATCAGAAAGTGCGCCGAGACCCGCAGGTCGGCAATCCCTGCAAAGTAGGGATGCTCAGTGACATCCAGACGATTCTGGAAAAATTCCTGCACCTTGCCGGTGGCGAACTGCGCCGGTGGCAGGCTGATGTTGTGGATCACCAGCAGGGAGATTTCGCCCTCAGGGCGTTCATTGAAGTTGGGCGATGGGCAAACCTGCACCCCGTGACACCACCCGCTAGCGCGGTCCAGCTGCATACCGATTCCTTCAACGCCGACTGTGTTGGCGCCCAGTATGCCGTGATCGGCCCCCGGCGCGCGATCACTTGCCGCGATTGAGTCGCCGCAGATTGCCGAGTACCGATTCCAGTGCCCGGTCGAACAACAGCGTGTCGTCCAGCGCCCGCACGGCGCCACGCCGGAATTCCAGGGCGAGCCCGGTGCGGGTGCGCTCCAGTACTTTCATCCCGGTGCGGTCGACAAACACGTAGCGGCCGGTGGCCTCGATGATCGCCGCGAGTTTGCAGCGCAGGCTGTGATCTTCATCTTCCTGGAACGCCACCCAACTGCCGAGACGCAATTGTTCGACCTGGCGCAGACCGGCATCGTCGTGCGGCAAGCGCTGCGAACCCGGCGCCACACCGCCCTCGTCGGCGGTGTGCAGGACGATCTGCTCTGACACTTCGACCATCGCCGCGGCCTCGGTCTGATCCAGCTCGGCGCCACGTTCCAGCACCCGCACATGCAGCGCTTCCAGCTCACTGAAAAACTCGCTGGTGGCAAACGGGTCGAACGCCGAACTGCTCAGGCCATCGCGCAGCGACTTGAGCAGCCCCGGCACCAATGCCAGCAGGCGCAGGCTGGATTCGGCGTCGTCATGGCGCTGCACACTCCAGATCAGTTGTTCCATGGTCTGCACGTCGGCATGCCACTCGGCGGACTGGTCGCCATGCTTGAGACAGGTCAGCAGCAAGACTTTGCTCCAGGCATCCTGGACGAAGCTCACCACCGATGGCGGCAGCAACTTGCCCAGCAAGGCCTGATTCAGTACTTGTTCGACCCGCTGCCGGGCCAGCTCGGTTTTCGCCCGGCCCTCTTCCGCGTCGCGCAGACGTTGTTCGAGCAATTCGCTACGGCGACGCTCGTCGCTGGTAAAAGCGAGGAAGTCAGCGAGCAATTCGGAAAAGATCGCAGGGTCATCGACAAAATCCGTCAGCAAGCGCTGTACGACTTGTTCGATACGCAGATACAAACTGCTGCGTGCCTCACCGTCGCAATCGCCCCAGCCCATCGCGGCATCGGCGATTTCGTTGAGCAGGCGTCGCGCCGGGTGGCTGCTGCGGCTGAAGAAACTCTTGTCGAGTACAGCAACCTTGAGCATCGGAATCTGCAACCGGGCGATCAGTGCCTTGAGCGAGTCCGGCAGATTGCGATCATCCAGAATGCATTCGAAGACCATTGCGATCAGGTTGATCACGTCCTCGTCCGCACCGCCGACGATCCGTGATTTGCCGCTCCTGACGCTGACCCGCGTCAGCAACTGTTCGAGCTGATTGCGCAGATCGAAATCGTCCTGCACCGCCAGCGCCGGCACGTATTGCTGAAGATGCGAGAGCAGGCGCAGCAGGTCACGGGTGGTGATCGGCTGCGCCGCAATATTCGGTTCGAGGGTCGGCGCGACGCTGCCACGCACGTGCAGTAGCAGTTCCTGCAAAGCAGCAAACACTTCCTGCACGCCTTCGTCGGCGGGTGACGGATCACTGCTTTCTTCGCTGGAAACGGCAGCCGCCGCACGATCGATCGCCCGACGCGCAGGCGCCGGTTTCAACTCAGGCAGAACGCCGGTGGCGATCAGCAATTGATTCGCTTCGCTGTAAAGCTGTTCGGTGTCGGCCAGCACATAACGCTCGAAGAGTTTCAGTAAGATCAGTTTGACCTTGATCTCCACGCCAAGATTACGACCGGCCTGCAAGAAATACTCACAGAGCAGCGCCGGACCGAGCGGGTTGTGCTGATCGTCGAGAGGTTTACCAAGTAACGCACTGAGCCGCGCGGTCAGTTGATCAAGGGCAAAGCCGTCACGCTTGAGCACGCGGCCGACCATGGTCTCGACCGCCACGCTGCGTTCCATGTCATCGGTACGCGGCGCCGACTCTTCGAACAGCAACGGGCACGACAGGGTGTTTTGCGGGCAGTCGTGTTGCGTGAGGCCGGTAAAGGCTTCGAAGAATTGCTCAAGAAAGCCACGCTCGATGTTTTTGCGCTTGAGGCGCAGGTCGCGCATGGCTTCGAAAAAGATGTTTTGCTCGACGTCGTTGCGCGCCCGGTCGGCCATTTCAAACAACGTGTCGTCGGCGTTATCGAACAGTTCCTGCAACGCGTGGCGCAGTTGCTGCGCGGCCTTGTCGCGGACCTGAAGCAGAATCACAGGCAGGCGGGCGAGCGGCGAGTGATTCGCCTGATCGGTAGCAGCCTTGTGCAAAGGCACTACATTCCCGTCTTTGTGCATCCAAGCCTCCTGAAACGGTGATTCTTCTGCCACTTTCAACACAAGGCACTTGTGGGGCCTCAACGACAGTCAAAGGCATGACGTCAAATACAAGGCGGATTATCTGGCAAAAGCTGCTCCCAACGCCATAGGCATCAGGGTTTCCCCTAGGCGCGGTGATACTCCAGTGACAATGACTGACGAGCATGTACTCAAAGGAAATCGACCGGATGCAGGCACGCAGGCGAGTTCTCGCCTTGGGTTGGCTCGCGCCATGGCCCTATAATCGGAGCACTTAGTTTGTGGAGCCCGTTATGCCGAATCTACGTCTCGCCGATTTGACCGCCGAAATCGAAGCCAACGTGCGCCGTGCGTTGCTCGAAGACATCGGCAGCGGCGACATCACCGCGCAACTGATCCCGGCCGAACGTCTGGCCAAAGCCACCATCATCACTCGCGACGCGGCCGTCATCTGCGGCACCGCGTGGGTCGATACGGTGTTTCGCCAGCTCGATCCGCGTGTGGCGGTGCACTGGCAGGTACGCGACGGCGAACGGGTCCAGCCCAATCAGCCGCTGTTTCACCTGGAAGGCCCGGCGCGCTCGCTGCTGACCGGCGAGCGCAGTGCGCTTAACTTCTTGCAATTGCTCTCGGGCGTGGCGACTCGGGCACAGTATCTGGCGGACTTCGTCGGCCAGACTCAGGTCAAACTGCTCGATACCCGCAAGACTCTGCCGGGCCTGCGTCTTGCGCAGAAATATGCGGTCACTTGCGGCGGTTGCCATAACCACCGCATCGGCCTGTACGACGCCTTCCTGATCAAGGAAAACCACATTGCCGCCAGCGGTGGCATCCCGCAGGCAATCGCTGCCGCACACAAGATCGCCCCGGGCAAACCGGTGGAGATCGAAGTGGAAAGTCTGGATGAGCTGAAGGCAGCGCTGGCGGCGGGTGCCGACATCATCATGCTCGATGAACTGAGCCTGGATGACATGCGCGAAGCCGTGCGCCTGAACGCCGGCAAGGCCAAACTGGAAGCCAGCGGCGGGATCAACGAAAGCACGTTGCTGCCAATCGCCGAGACCGGCGTGGATTACATCTCGATTGGTGCGATGACCAAGGATGTGAGGGCTGTGGATCTGTCGATGCGACTGAGCCTCTGATCGATCAATGTAGGAGCGAGCCTGCTCGCGAAGAGGGAGTGTCAGTCGACGTAATGGTCGCCTGATTCACCGCTTTCGCGAGCAAACCCGCTCCCACAGTTCAGACCACCAGATTATTCATCTCGCAGTACTCGTCCCACTCGACGCCCAAAACTTCGGCCGCTTCCTTATGCAGCACAAGACGCTGAGCCTCGAACTCCTCCGGAGTGCTGGTGTACTTGAGCGTCAGTTCCCACGGCTGCAAGCCCTGAGCTTCGGCTTCGTCTTCGAATGCCCACTGGATCTGGTCTTTCTGATCATCAGGACTCAAGTCCTTGATCTCTTCCAACAGTTGAGGCGCGTCGAGTTTGTACTTTTCCAGCGCTTGTTCGTGGCGTTGCTCTTGGGTCAATTCTTTCACGGTCATGGCGTTCTCGCTGATCATGGGAATGGAAGATGGATCTGGATCATCAAGGATCTCTCTGACGCGGATTGTCCGGCCTTCAGAACCATTCGGGATCATCTGAAAACTGCTGGGCGATGCTCATGCAGACTCCGAATATAGGACGTTTGCCTGAGGAATTACACGCCTCTTTACATCTCCCCCACAAAAACCTGTCGCTGGGATCAACTCAACCGCAGGAATCAAGAGAAGTGGTGCCCGAGACAGGAATCGAACCTGCGACCTTCGCGTTACGAGTGCGCTGCTCTACCAACTGAGCTACACGGGCGGTGGGCTAAACCTAGCAGCGCTATCGAGGTTCGGCAAACTGAGGGGGGCCGCAGATTTCACCAGACAAAAAAATGCCCCGCCGTTTTCACGGCGGGGCATTTTTATTGCGCTAAAGCTGAGGGGTGATTAAACGCCCGAAGCCTTTGCTGCTGCCACGTCTTTGATGGACAGCTTGATACGGCCGCGGTTGTCCACGTCCAGTACCAGCACTTCCACTTCCTGGCCTTCTTTCAGGATGTCGGTCACTTTCTCTACGCGAGCGTCGCTCAGCATCGAGATGTGAACCAGACCGTCCTTGCCTGGCAGGATGTTGACGAATGCGCCGAAGTCGACGATGCGCTCAACCTTGCCAACGTAGATCTTGCCGATCTCAGCTTCAGCGGTGATGCCCAGAACGCGCTGACGTGCAGCTTCAGCAGCTTCCTTGGTTTCGCCGAAGATCTTGATCGAACCGTCGTCTTCGATGTCGATCGAAGCCTTGGTCTCTTCACAGATCGCACGAATGGTCGCGCCGCCTTTACCGATAACATGTGGGTTGTTGTGGGTGTCGCT